>JBEBWQ010000210.1:0-4325 GCA_040392075.1 Microbacterium sp. | reverse complement strand
TTGTCGCCGATCCGGTTGATCTCGGCGACGAGTGCCGAGTGGTGGTCGCCGATCGCGGCCTCCACCTGACGGACCGCCTCGTCGGTGGGCCGCAGGTGGTGCGCACGGCGATCGGTGGGGTGGCTCACCCGCTCGACGTATGACTTCTTCACCAGGCGATCGATGACGTTGGTGATGTTCGCGCTAGAGGTCCCCAGCATGACGATGAGGTCCTTCGGGCTGAGGTTGCGCCCGTCGCGCCCGGCCTGCACCAGGTAGCGCAGCGCGCGCAGGTCGAGGTTCGAGAGCCCGGACGCGTTCAGCGCGCGCAGCTCCTGCACCCGCTCGGCACGACGCAGTCGCAGGAGTGCCCCGCTCAGCGCCCGCTGGGCCTCTGTCTCGGGCAACTCGGCGTAGAGGTGCTCTTCCTCGTTGCGAATGATCGTCTGTGGCATCGATACCCCCGGCGTGGATCTGCGTCAGTGCGGCGTGCTGACCGCCGCGTGCGCGTGCGTCAACTCTGCGAAGGTTCCGATGAGGGCCCGGGTCGAGTCGTAGGCGGCGAACCGTCCCTCTCGAGCTTCGACTGTGCCGAGGAACCTGCCCACGGCGTTGCCGACCCAGAATCCCGGCTCCACCTCGACCCACAACGGTGCGTCGTCGAGGGTGTCGGCGGAGAACGGGGCGGGAGCGATCGTCGTCATCTTCGTGCCTCCATCGTATTGTGCAATCAGCTATGACACTTGTCGTATTACACAAGAATTTGGATGTATATCTCGGTGAGCGCGGATCGCGCATCTCGACCCGCCCGGCTCGGGGCGCAACGGCACCGAGCCGGGCGGGAAAGGTCACGATGCCTTCGCCGGCGTGCGCAGCTCGGCGCCGATGAACCAGGCCTGCTGCTCCAGCTTGAGAATGAACTCGTTGAGGATGTCCGCCGATGCCGGATCGGCGTCGTCGACGCTCTCGTGGACATCGCGCATCGTTCCGGTGACGGACTCGATGGCCCGGACCATCTCCCGGATGCCGTCGTGGGTGGAGATCTCGCCGGCCGGGAAGTCCGGCAGCGACGCCTGCGCGGCGACCACGATCGGGCGCCCGTCCGGTGCCGCGTGCAGCGCGCGCATGCGCTCCGCCACGGTGTCCGCGCCCGCACGGGCGATGACGACCAGCTCGTCGAGGTTGAGGTGCAGGTCGCGGAAGTTCGGTCCGACGACGTTCCAGTGCGCCTGCTTGCCGACGTTGTGCAGGCAGATGAGATCGGCCAGCACCTGCTGCAGCGCGTCGCGCAACGCCTTCGGCGCGGTGAAGCCGCTCTCGCTCTGCTGCAGGTCGGTCCCGACGTCGCCCCGCTCGGCGGGGAGTGTCAGGGTGTCGGACTTCTTCGCGGCGGTCTTCTTGGTGGCCGTGGTGGCCGGCTTCTTCTGCGCGGTCATGGGGTGGTCCCTTTCTCAGCGGTGGAAATCGTTCTCGGCGCGGTCCGGTCCCGGAGGGGCCTCGTCAGCGCCGTCGGCTCGCGTGCAGCCGGCGTGTGGTCTCGGAGGCGTCAGTCGCGCTTGCGGCCGACCAGCAGGCCGTAGATCAGGAGGACCACGATCGAGCCGGCGATGGCCAGCAGCCAGGTCTGCAGCGAGAAGAACTCCTCCAGCGGAGCGTTGAAGAGGAGGCTGCCGAGCCATCCGCCCAGCAGCGCCCCGACGACACCGAGGAGCAGGGTGGCGATCCAGCCGCCGCCCTGCCTGCCCGGCAAGATCGCCTTCGCGATCGCCCCGGCGATCAGCCCGAGCAGCAGAAATCCCAGAAATCCCATGGTCTTGTCCTCTTTCCTCAGTGGTCGGCGTCGGTGTCCGCGGCGCGATCGTGCCGCCGATCAGTCATCGACGACGTTCTTGACGGCGTCCTTGACCTTCTCGCCCGCCTGCTTCAGGTCTCCCTCCGCTTGGAGAGCCTTGCCCTCGGCGACCTTCTCGTCGTCGCCGGTGATCTTTCCGACCACCTCTTCGGCCTTGCCCTTCGCCTTGTCCATCCCGGCCGACAGCTTGTCTTCGAGGCCCATGTCTTCACCTTCCCGCCCCGTGGTCGAGGCTGGTTCCCACTAGCGATAAATCTAGAATAAACAGAATGTAACTAATTTACTTTCTGTCATAAAATCTATCCCAATCGAGATGGGGAAGCAAGGGCCCGCGGCGCGGGAGGCGTCGGGCGCGCGGGAGGCGTCGCCTCGACCCCGCGACGAGAGCGGCGCCCGCCGGGGGCGATCAGGAACCGAGACGGCTCCGCTCCGGTCAGTGCTCCCGGTTCCGCGGCACGTAGCGCGGGACGTACCGGAGGAATCCTCCGGCGCCGAGCAGAGACAGCACGCCCATGGCGGCGGTGGCGACCGGCAGGCTGAAGACGGCGACGAGGCCGGAGAGGAGGAGAGGAGCCACCGCCCCTCCCGCATCGGTGAGGGTCCGCCAGGAGCCGAGGAACGGAGCCGGGTCATCCGGCGGAGCGACATCGGCGCCGAGCGTGAGCAGGATCCCGCTGGACATGCCGTTGCCGACGCTCATCACCGCCGCGAACAGCCCGAACCAGAGGATCGCCGTGTCGGAGGGGGCGACGAGGGCCAGCCCGAGGAAGCCGGCGGCGAACATCAGCATCGCCGGCATCGCCGCCCACAGGCGGCCGAACCGGTCCATCACCTGGCCGCTGGCATAGAAGAGGGCGAAGTCGATCGACCCCACCACGCCGATGACCAGGGCGATCGTCTGCGCGTCCAGGCCCAGGGCGAGACCCCACAGCGGCAGCGCGATCTGCCGCGCGGAGCGGGAGGCGGACAGCATCGCCGCAGAGGCGCCCAGTCGGGCGAGCACCCCGCGGTTCTCCCAGAACGCGCGCATGACTCCGGCGCGCTGCTGGGTGGGGATCGAACCGGTCACGGCCTCCCCAGAGTCCTCCGCCAGCAGGTGGGAGCGACCGTTGACGGGGGCCGTCAGCTTCTCCGGATCGGGGCCGAACAGCACGAGGAGGCCGAGCACGACGAGGCAGGCCGCGAGGAAGACGACCGCAGCGACCTCGGTGCCGAACAGGCCCAGCAGGCCCGCGGCGACGATGGGCCCCACGAAGATGCCGAGACGGAAGCTGCCGCCCAGCAGGGAGAGAGCCCGGGCGCGGAAGTCCAGCGGGACGCGCGTGGTCATGAAGGCGTGGCGGGCGAGCCCGAACACCGCCGCGCAGAAGCCGAGGAGGAACACGGCGGCGGTGAACACCGGCAGTCCCGGCGCGAAGATCAGACCCGCCGCGGCCACGAGGGCGATGACGCTCGCCGCCGTCATCGTGTACCGCTCCCCGATGCGCGCGACCGCCCAGCCGCCGGGGATATTGCCGCAGAGCTGCCCGACAACGAGGGCGGAGGAGATGAGCGCGGCTCCGGCGACGTCGGCGCCCATGCCCATCGCCATCACCGGGATCAGCGGCATCACGGCCCCCTCGCCGAGGGAGAACAGCAGCGTGGGGAGATACACCATCGGGCCGAACCGCCTCAGCACCGACCCTGCGCTCGTACCCATTCCCCTCACGTTACTCCCGGACGGCGCCCGACGCCGACGGCCGGCGGGGAGCCGCGCTAGGCTAGGGAGGCCATGCTCGAACTCGATCTCTCCGCCGACATCCAGGCGCTCCGTCACACCTTCGGCGACATCCGCGAGGTGGTGGACGTCGACGGCCTGCGGGCCGACATCGCCCGCCTCAGCGAGGAGGCCGGCGCCCCCGACCTCTGGGACGACCCCGAGAAGGCGCAGAAGGTCACCAGCGCCCTCAGCCATCGCCAGGCCGAGCTCAAGCGGGTCGCCGACGTCGAGCAGCGTCTCGATGACCTCGAGGTGCTCATCGAGCTCGCCAACGAGATGGAGGACGAGGACTCCGCCGCCGAGGCCCGGGTCGAGCTCGCCGCGCTCACCGACGTGATCAATCAGCTCGAGGTGCAGACGCTCCTGGACGGCGAGTACGACGACCGTGCGGCGATCATCACGATCCGCTCCGGCGCGGGCGGCGACGACGCGACCGACTTCGCGGAGATGCTGATGCGCATGTACCTGCGCTGGGCGGAGAAGCACAAGTATCCGGTCAAGGTCATGGACACCTCCTACGCCGAGGGGGCCGGCATCAAGTCGGCGACCTTCGAGGTGGACGCGCCCTACGCCTTCGGCACCCTCTCGGTCGAGGCTGGTACGCACCGTCTCGCGCGGATCAGCCCCTTCGGCTCCGCGGACAAGCGGCAGACCTCCTTCGCCGCGGTCGAGGTGATCCCCCTGATGGAGGAGGCCACCGAGGTCGAGATCCCGGAGAACGACATCCGCGTCGAC
>JBEBWQ010000209.1:0-4341 GCA_040392075.1 Microbacterium sp. | reverse complement strand
GTCGGTGAATCGCATCCGCGACCTGCTGGACGCTCCGGCACAAGGGGAGCCGGCCGCCGCCGCGGGGCCGGAGGATGCGAGCATCGAGTTCCGGGGAGCGGTGTTCGGCTACGAGCCCGCCCGTGCGGTGATCGACGGCATCGACCTGACCGTGCCCGCGGGCGGCACCGTCGCCCTGGTCGGTCCGAGCGGCTCGGGCAAGACCACGCTCACCCGTCTGGTCCCGCGCTTCTTCGACGTACGCGAGGGCGGCGTGCGCGTCGGCGGGCACGACGTGCGCGACTACGACTCCGCGACCCTGCTCGCGCAGCTCAGCCTCGTCTTCCAGGACGTGTACCTCTTCGACGCCTCGATCCTGGAGAACGTGCGGATGGGGCGGCCGGAGGCGAGCGACGAGGCGGTCCGCGCCGCCGCCGCAGCAGCGCGCGTCGACGAGCTCGTCGCGCGGCTTCCGGACGGGTGGGACACCCGTGTCGGGGAGGGCGGCATCGCGCTCTCCGGCGGAGAGCGCCAGCGCATCAGCATCGCCCGCGCACTGCTGAAGGACTCGCCCATCGTGGTGCTCGACGAGGCGACCAGCTCCCTCGACTCCGAGAACGAGGCGGCGGTGGTCGCCGGCCTGCGCCGCCTCACCCGCGACCGCACGGTGCTCGTCGTCGCCCACCGGCTCTCCACCATCCGGCACGCCGACCGCATCGTCTTCCTGGAGGCCGGGCGCATCGCCGAGCAGGGCACGCACGAGGAGCTGATCGCCCTCGGCGGACGCTACGCCGACTTCTGGCGGGAGCGCCTCACCGCGCAGGGCTGGCGCCTCGCGCGCAGCGGCGGTCGCGGCTCCTGACCGGCCCCGAGGACCGCCGGCGGCCCGGAGAGAGGCTGCGCCGATACGCATGGCTCGGGAGCGGCGGACTGCCGGCCGATGGTCCGCCGGGAGGCGCTCAGCGGCTCATCCCCAGCCGAGGGTCCTCCCCGGGATCGACGCGATGATCGCGGCGCTGACCGCCCAGAAGGCGAGCACGAAAACGGTGTCGCGCACGCGCCAGGGCACGAGGTGCCGCTCGGTGCGCCGGGGGCTCGCCCCGAAGGCGCGCGCGTCCATCGCCAGCGCCACTCGCTCCGCGTGGCGGATCGCGCCGGCGAGGAGGGGCACGACGTACCCGAGCCAGCGGCGGATCCCGGCGAGGGGCCCGCGGCCGCCGGCCATGCCCCGCACCCGGTGCGCCGAGCGGATGACCTCCAGCTCGTGGCCGAAGCGCGGCACGAAACGGAAGGCCGCGAGGGCCGTGTAGCCGAGACGGTACGGCACCCGCAGCTGCTGCACGGTGGAGCGGACCAGATCGGGGCCCGTGGTCGTGAGGCCCGAGATGAGGGACAGGGTGAGCAGGCCGGTCAGGCGCAGCGCCGTGGCCAGGCCCACCGCCCAGGACCCCAGGAAGAAGCGGTAGTCCCCGATCCGGAACAGCACGACCGAGGTGTCCACGCGCGACGCGTCGGTCCACAGGCCGAAGGAGAAGGACAGCAGCGCCACCAGGAACGGGATGCCGAGCAGGAGCGCCAGCAGGACCCTGGGCCCGAGATGCGCGCCCACGAGCAGCACGGCGAGGGCGAGCAGCGTGAACGCGAGCGGCGTGAGCACGTCGCGGGTGAGGATCAGGAACACCATCACCGGCAGCGGTCCGAGCAGCTTGGCCAGGGGGTTCAGCCGATGCAGGAACCGCACCGGTCCGTGATCGACGCGTTCGGCGTAGGGATCGATCGTCGTCACCGCGGGGTCCCCGGCAGATCGCGCAGCCGGGCGATGCCGCGCCACGACTCGTGGTGACTCAGGGAGCGCATCGCGACGGCCAGTGGCGGCGGCCGGAGGCCCGCCTCGCGCAGCGCCTCGCCGGCGAGGATCCGTTCCGCGCGGTCGAAGGCGAGGATCCGGCCCTGGCTCATCACGGCGATGTGGGAGGCGTGGTCGGCCACCAGCTGCATGTCGTGGGTCACGACCAGCACCGTCGTGCCGTCCGCGTTCAGCTCGGTGAGCATGCCCAGCAGCTCCGATGCGCGCTCCCGGTCCTGTCCGAACGTCGGCTCGTCGAGCGCGAGCACGGGGGCGCCGGCGATCAGCGCGGTCCCCACCGACAGCCGGCGCTTCTGTCCGCCCGACAGCAGGAAGGGGTGCGCATCCCGCAGCGCGGAGAGCCCGAACCGCTCCAGCATCGCATCGACGCGACGCTCGATCTCCTCGCCGGGGAGCCCTTGGATCTCCAGCCCGTGCGCGAGCTCCTCGGCGACGGTGTACCGGATGAACTGATGCTCGGGGTTCTGGAAGACGAAGCCGATCGAGCGGCTCAGGTCTCCTGCGTCCGCGGTCGCGGGGTCGAGCCCCGCGACCCGCATCCGACCGGGGGGACCGGGGACGACCCCGGCGATCGTCTGCAGCAGGGTCGTCTTCCCCGCGCCGTTGGTGCCGACGATGGCGAGGAAGGACCCGGCGGCGAGCTCGAGGTTGACCCCGTGGAGGATGGTCTTCCTGCGGCGGGTGACGACGAGCCGCTCGACCCGGACGATGGGTTCGTCCGGCCGTGCCGGTGCGGGATCCTCCTGCGGGTCCTCCGCGCTGCCCACGGAATGCCCGCCGCTCGCAGGACGCCCCCGGTCCGTGGGACGAGGGGGGAGGCTCGGTTGCGCATCCAGGGCCCGGGCGAGCTCGGAGGGCGTGAGGGGGAGCGGGTCCAGGACGACGCCCGCCTCGCGCAGGCGCCGGGCGGCGAGCGTCGCCACCGGCATCCACACCCCGAGCCGGGCGAGCTCCTCGCAGCGTTCGCGCACGATCTCCTCGACCGGCCCCTCCAGGACGAGCCGGCCGGTGCGGTCCAGCACGACCACGCGGTCGACGAGGTCGATGGCGGCGTCGAGGTTGTGCTCGATGAGCACGATCGCCCGGTCTCCGGCCCGGACCAGTTCGGCGAGCGCCGCATAGACGTCCTCGATGCCCGCGGGATCCAGATTCGCCGTGGGCTCGTCGAGCACGATCAGCGGGGACTCCAGGGCCAGGGCGCACGCGATCGCCAGCCGCTGACGGCCGCCGCCGGAGAGTCGGTCCGGGTTCTCCCCGCGCCGCTCCCAGAGCCCGACGCGGCGGAGGGCCCGTTCCGCCCGCTCGAGGACCTCCGCGACGGGCACCTCCAGATTCTCCGGCCCGAAGCAGACCTCGTCGAGCACGGTGCCGGTCACGATCTGCGCGTCCGGGTCCTGGAACACCATGCCCACGCGCGTGCTCAGCACCGCGACGCGGTGCTCGTGCGTATCGAGCCCGCCGACGACCACCCTTCCCGTGAGCTCAGCGGGCACGTCGTGCGGGATCAGGCCGTTGAGCGCGAGCGCCAGCGTCGATTTCCCCGAGCCCGACGGCCCGAGGATCAGCACCACCTCGCCCGGGGAGACCGTGAAGGACACCTCGGACGGAGTGTCGGCGACGGCGCCCTCGTGGCGGATGCGGACGTTCCGGAGCTCCAGCGGCGCGGCGGGGCCGCTCACGAAGCGGAGGTCGACTCGGCCGTGGTCTCGGTCGCCGCAGCCGTCGCGGCGGTGGACCGGCGACGGATCTCCGGCGGCTGCAGCCCCCGCGCGGCGCCGGTCCGCGCGACGCGGTCCGCGAGGAATCGGCCCAGCCAGGTGAAGAACACGGCGCTCACCGCCACCAGCGGGGTCATCACGGCGAGCATCCAGTCCGGCAGGATCCCGGCGCCGTACGTCGACCACAGCAGGAAGGAGTACGCGACGCCGACCAGGAGCGCCCAGGCGTACACCAGCCACGCCTTCCAGTACCGGTAGAGGGTGACGAGGAACGGGATCTCCTGCAGGACGCCGACGGTCAGGGTGGAGGCCACGGCGCTCCATCCGTACGGGGTGAACGGCACGCAGACGAGACCGGCCACCAGCATCGTCAGCGCGGCCGCCCCGCCCCGGCGGAGAAGGTTCTGGGAGAGGGCGCCCGGCAGGAACCAGACGCCCACGACCACGGCGTAGACGATCGGCGCGGCCGCGACCGCGGCGGCCGAGAAGATGAGGAAGACCGGCATGAGCGCCAGGCCCCCGGCGACTCCGATCACCGCGCAGGTCAGAAGATAGCGGGTCGTGATGTTCCTCACCGGCGGGTCCTTCCCAGAAGCGTTCGTGGGCGCGATCGCGCACGATGCTACTTAGGTTAGCCGACCCTTACTAACTGGGACAAGAGTGACGGCAGATCGCCCTCGCCGGGGAGTCGGCCCTCAGCGGCCCGCCCCCTCCTCGGGGGAGGAGTCGAAGATCTCCGGGGGCGCCTCGAGCACCTCGGGGTCGAGGACCAGCGCC
>JBEBWQ010000208.1:0-4344 GCA_040392075.1 Microbacterium sp. | reverse complement strand
GTTCGTCGCCGCGCACGAGGGCGAGCTCAGCGGGCTGTCACGGCGCGAGGCGATGAAGCACCTGGGCTGAGCCGCGCCGCCCGCAGCGCCCGGGGACGCGAAAGGGCACGGACCGCGATGGTCCGTGCCCTTTCGACGTCAGGTGAGTGGGAGACTCACTCCCACTCGATGGTCCCCGGCGGCTTGGAGGTCACGTCGAGGACGACGCGGTTGACCTCGCTCACCTCGTTGGTGATGCGGTTGGAGATCTTCGAGAGCACGTCGTAGGGCAGGCGGGTCCAGTCGGCGGTCATCGCGTCCTCGCTGGAGACCGGGCGCAGCACGATCGGGTGACCGTAGGTGCGACCATCCCCCTGCACGCCCACCGAGCGGACGTCGGCGAGGAGCACGACCGGGCACTGCCAGATCTCGCCGTCGAGGCCCGCCCTGGTGAGTTCCTCGCGGGCGATCGCGTCGGCCTCGCGCAGGAGGTCGAGGCGCTCGCGGGTCACCTCGCCGATGATGCGGATGCCCAGGCCCGGACCCGGGAACGGCTGACGGGAGACGATCGCCTCCGGGATCCCGAGCTCACGGCCGATCGCGCGCACCTCGTCCTTGAACAGGGTCCGCAGCGGTTCGACGAGCTCGAAATCGAGGTCGTCGGGGAGTCCGCCCACGTTGTGGTGGCTCTTGATGTTCGCGGTTCCCGTGCCGCCTCCGGACTCGACCACGTCGGGGTAGAGCGTGCCCTGCACGAGGAACTTCACCGGCTCTCCGCCGGACGCCTCGGCCTCGGCGACGAGGTCCCGCTGCACCTTCTCGAAGGCGCGGATGAACTCGCGGCCGATGATCTTGCGCTTCTCCTCCGGGTCGGTGACGCCGGCGAGGTGACCGAGGAAGGTGTCGGCCGCGTCGACCGTGATGAGGCGCACGCCGGTGGAGGCGACGTAGTCCTGCTCCACCTGCTCCCGCTCGCCCTGGCGCAGAAGGCCGTGGTCGACGAACACGGCAGTGAGCTGATCGCCTACCGCACGATGCACGAGAGCGGTCGAGACGGCGGAGTCGACGCCGCCCGAGAGCGCGGAGATCACGCGTGCCGAGCCGACCTGGGCACGGATGCGGGCGACCTGCTCCTCGATGACGCTGCCGCTGTTCCAGTCCGCGGCGAGCCCCGCGGCCCGGTGCAGGAAGTTCTCGATGACCTCCTGACCGTGGTCGGAGTGCTTCACCTCGGGGTGCCACTGCACGCCGTAGAAGCAGCGCTCGTCGTTGCCGAAGGCCGCCACCGGCGTCACGGCGGTGCGCGCGAGCACCTCGAAGCCCGCCGGCGCCTGCGAGACCTGGTCGCCGTGGCTCATCCACACGTTCTGCAGAGGGGGCTGGCCGCCCAGCAGCACTCCCCCGTCGTCGGTGAGGGTCGCATCGGTCGCGCCGTACTCGCGCAGGCCCGTGCGGGCCACCTCGCCGCCGAGCGTCTGGGCCATCACCTGGAAGCCGTAGCAGATGCCGAGCGTGGGGATCGAGAGATCGAAGATCTCCGGGTCCAGCCGCGGCGCGCCCTCCTCGTACACCGACGAGGGGCCGCCGGAGAGGATGAGCGCGACGGGGGCCTTCTCCCGGACCTCGGCGGCGGTGATGGTGTGCGGCACCAGCTCGCTGTACACGCCGGCCTCGCGCACGCGACGGGCGATGAGCTGCGCGTACTGCGCACCGAAGTCGACGACGAGAACGGGGCGCTGGGCGGTGTCGGCGCTCATCGCGCGGCCTCCTGTGGGGTGAGCGCGGCATCGGCCGCTTCGCGATCGGCGAGGTAGGCGGTCACTTCACGCGACACCTTGGCCTCCATGAAGAACGACAGCAGCGGGACGACCCCGCCGAGGGCGAGAGTCACCAGCCGGAGGAAGGGCCAGCGCATCTTGCTCCACACGCGGAAGGCGGAGAAGAGGTAGACGACGTAGAACCAGCCGTGGGCCACCAGCACCGTCAGGGACAGGTTGAACCCGTCTCCCGCGGAGACCATCTCGCAGGTCGACTGCCAGGGGAAGAACAGCGAGTACCACTCGCATCCGGGACCGGCGATGACCTCGGCGAACCAGAGGAAGCCGCCCGACCCGCCGATGAACAGCTCCCGGTGGACCGGCGAGTACTTCACCACCATCTCGATCACGAGGAGGATCAGCATGACGCCGGTGATGATCGATGCGATTTGGTAGAAGGTCAATGCCCCACGGATCGCCGGAAACGTCGCGACTTTCGGTTCAGGCATGACACCCATCCTACCCGCGCCGCCCGGGCTCCCCGGCCCGGTCACGGACCGTCGGGAGTCCCGCGCGCGTCCTCGAACTCCTCGACCTCGCGCTCCCAGGCATCGCGGGCCAGGCGGTACCAGAGGTAGAAGGCGAAGCCGGCGAAGACCACCCATTCGGCGGCGTAGAAGAGGTTCAGCCAGTTCACCGGGCCGAGCTCGGCGGGCGGGTTCGCGACGATCCCCGTGAGCCCCGCGTCGGCGATCCCGCCGGTGGCGTCCTCCGACACCAGGTAAGGGCGGTAGACGTCGAGCCCGTCGATGTCGTGCCACCGGCTGAGGAGCATCGCGGGGGACATCCGGTCCATCTGCCCGGGTTCCGCGGCCGGCGGGCGCGCCGCCCCCTCGTCGGAGACCAGCCGACCCGTGAGGGAGATCCGCTCCCCCGGCTCGGCGCTCCCCTCCGCCGCCCTCTCGGCCGCGCTGCTCAGAGCATCCGCCGCCGCGAACGCCTCCGCACGGTCGGAGGTCCATCCGACGGCGACCGCGACCGACGTGGGGGTCGCGGTGTCGAGCCGGAACTGCCCGGTGACCCAGTACCCCTCCGCCCCATCGTTGTAGCGGGAGGAGACGACGAGGAAATCGCCCGGGACCCAGGATCCCTCGGCCTCCACGCGCTGTCCGACGAGCGGCTCCGGCAGGTAGGCGCCGGGCTCGGTCACCTCGGCGATCGGACGCAGCTCCTCGGTGAGGCCGGCGGGCGCCGGGTCGAACTGGATCGCCCGGGCCAGCTGCCACTGACCGAGCCAGGCGAACACGCCGGCCACCGCCAGGCAGAGCAGGAGCACGGCGATCCATCGGCCGCGCAGCATGACCTCGCGCAGGGTCGGAGGGAAGGCGGGAAGCTCGTCCACCACGGGGGAATCGATGCGCACGGTGCTCACTCGGGAGGGGCTCACTCGGGAAGGACTCGATCGGGGGCTTGTTCGGAGGGGCTCATGGGCGGAGGCGCGGCCAGGAGGTCCGGGATCAGGACAGCGAGTACGGAGCCAGCACGACCTCGACGCGCTGGAACTCCTTGAGGTCGGAGTAGCCGGTGGTGGCCATCGACTTGCGCAGCGCCCCGATCAGGTTCGCGGTGCCGTCGGCGACCGGGGCCGGGCCGTAGAGGATCTCCTCGAGAGCCGCCACCCCGGGAACCGCCACGCGGCGACCGCGCGGCAGCTGCGGGTGGTGAGCCTCGGAGCCCCAGTGGAAGCCCTGGCCGGGCGCGTCCGTGGCGCGCGCGAGCGCGACGCCCAGCATCACCGCGTCGGCGCCCATGGCGAGAGCCTTGACGATGTCGCCCGAGGTGCCCACGCCGCCGTCGGCGATGACGTGCACGTAGCGCCCGCCCGACTCGTCGAGATAGTCGCGGCGCGCGGCGGCGACATCGGAGACGGCAGTGGCCATCGGCGCGTGGATGCCCAGGGTGGCCCGGGTGGTCGAGGCCGCTCCCCCGCCGAAGCCGACGAGCACGCCCGCGGCGCCCGTGCGCATGAGGTGCAGGGCCGCGGTGTAGGTGCCGGCGCCGCCGACGATCACGGGCACGTCGAGGTCGTAGATGAAGCGCTTAAGGTTGAGCGGCTCGGCGGCGCTGGAGACGTGCTCCGCCGAGACCGTGGTGCCGCGGATCACGAAGAGGTCCACGCCCGCGGCGACGACGGTCTCGTACAGCTCCTGCGTGCGCTGCGGGGTGAGGGCGCCGGCGACGGTCACCCCCGCGTCCCGGATCTCGGCCAGGCGCGCGCGGATGAGCTCGGGCTTGATTGGCTCGGAGTACAGCTGCTGCATCCGCACGGTGGCCTCGCCGTCGTCGAGGCCGGCGATCTCGCGGAGGAGAGGCTCCGGGTCGTCGTAGCGGGTCCAGAGTCCCTCGAGATCGAGGACGCCGAGGCCGCCGAGCCGGCCCAGCATGATCGCCGTTCGCGGGCTCATCACGGAGTCCATGGGCGCGGCGAGCACGGGGATCTCGAAGGCGTACGCATCGATCGTCCAGGCGGTCGAGACGTCCTCGGGGTTGCGCGTGCGCCGCGAGGGCACCACCGCGATGTCGTCGAAGGTGTACGCGCGGCGGGCGC
>JBEBWQ010000207.1:0-4364 GCA_040392075.1 Microbacterium sp. | reverse complement strand
GGCACTCTTCTTCGACTTCACCAACGGGTTCCACGACACGGCGAACGCGATGGCCACCCCCATCGCGACCGGGGCGCTGAAGCCCAAGACCGCCGTGCTGCTCGCGGCGATCCTCAACCTCGTCGGCGCGTTCCTGTCCACCGAGGTGGCCAAGACCATCTCCGGGGGCATCGTCCGCGAGGACCAGATCGCCCACGACATCTTCCCGGCGCTGATCTTCGCCGGGCTCATCGGCGCGATCACCTGGAACATGCTCACCTGGCTGCTGGGGCTGCCCTCCAGCTCCTCGCACGCCCTCTTCGGAGGCCTGATCGGCGCGACCCTGGTCGGCGTCGGCGCGACCGGCATCGACTTCGGCGTCGTGCTGTCGAAGGTGATCCTCCCGGCCCTCATCGCACCGCTGACCGCGGGTCTCATCGCGTTCCTCGCCACGCGTCTCGCCTACGCCGTGACCCGGCGCTACGACGACAAGCCGGACGGGCGCGGCGGGTTCCGCTGGGGACAGATCTTCACCTCCTCGCTGGTGGCGCTCGCCCACGGGACCAATGACGCGCAGAAGACGATGGGCGTCATCACCCTCGCCCTCATCACGGTGGGCTGGCAGTCGGCGGCGCACCACGAGCCGCAGCTCTGGGTGATCATCGCCTGCGCCTTCACGATCGCCCTGGGCACGTATCTCGGCGGCTGGCGCATCATCCGCACCCTCGGCAAGGGCCTCACCGATGTGAAGCCCGCACAGGGCTTCTCCGCCGAGAGTTCCACCGCGGCGACCATCCTCGCCTCCAGCGCGCTCGGCTTCGCCCTCTCCACCACGCAGGTGGCCTCCGGCTCGGTGATCGGCTCGGGGCTCGGCCGCCGCGGGTCCAGCGTGCGCTGGCGCACCGCCGGCCGGATCGCGGTGGGCTGGCTGCTCACCCTTCCGGCCGCGGGCGCCGTGGGTGCGTTCGCCGCGGGGCTGGTCGTGCTCTGGGGCGGCTGGGGCGTGTTCGTCGACGCGGTGCTCGCCGTCGTGGTGATCGTGGGCCTGTACCTGTTCTCGCGGCGCAGCGCCGTCACCTCGGCCAATGCGATGAGCGACGTGGCCGAGTCCGGCCACGCCATCGAGGTGCCGGACGCACCGCCGCCCACGCGCCGTCAGCAGCGGATCCTCGAGGCCCAGGCACGGGCCAGGGCCGCGGCCGAGGCGAAGGCGAGGAAGAAGGCGCAGGCCAGGGCCGATGCCGACGCGCGGCATGCCGCGGAGCGCGCCGAGGCGAAGAGGAAGAAGGACGCGAAGACGCAGCGCAACGGGAAGCCGCAGCGCCCCGCGACGGTCTCGGCGGAGGCTGAGCGGGGTGCTCCGGCCGAGCCGGTGCCGCAGGCCGAGCGAGCCGGCTCGCCGGGCGAGACGGGAGACGAGCGATGACCGTGTCGATCGACTGGATCGCGTTCCTCCAGGTGTTCGCGGCCGCCCTCATCGGGGCGCTCGTCGTGGTCCTCTTCTACGCCGTCGGTCTGCGTCTCCTGGTGCGCGCGGGGCGGGTGCCGGTGGTGACGCCGGCCGCCTTCACCGATGCGATCACGGTGATCACGCCCAAGGAGGCCAAGCGCGCCGCCAAGGCGGCGGTGAAGGCGGCGAAGCAGTCGCCCCTGACCGACGGGCAGAAGCGCGTGGCCCTCATCGGTGCCTACGGCTGCTTCGTGCTGTGCGCCGCGGCGGTGCTGGCCGGCATCCTCCTCCTGGTGGTGCACTAGGCGCGTCCTCGCCGGGAGCCTGCGGGCTGCCGGCGAGGGACCGACACGGGTTCCCGGGCGGAGGAGATACGCCGGGACGAGGGCGAGACCCTGCGTGTCGCTCCTCCTGGCGTATCTCCTCGCGGGGCCCGGCGACGGGTGACGGGACGGACTCCGGAGCGCGTCCTCGTCCTTCGCGGGACTGCTCCGACGCACGGATCGCGCACAGACGGCGCACTCCGCGCGCGATCGCCCGGTCGCGCGCACCGGGCCCTGGCGATGTCGGAGCGTGCCGATATGCTTCCTCCAGACAATCCACCCCAGGGAGAACAATGCTCAGTGCTGCGCGTCTCGCGGTGGCGGCCCTCGCTGCCCTCGCCCTTCCCCTCGTCGTGCTTGCCCCCGCCGCGCACGCCGCGGACGAGCCCCCGGAGGTCGCGGTGACCCTGGGCGATCGCCTCGCCGAGGCCGCGGACGAGGGCGCGAGCAGCCCGGAGCAGCTCGCCGCGGAGGTCGCCCTGCCCGTGAACGGCGCCGGCAGTCTCGCCTTCGACGAGGAGCAGCGGGTCAGCGCGACCGTGACCTTCGCGCACGCCCCCGACGCGGCGCTGCTGGCCGAGGTCGGGCGCTTCGCCGAGGTGGTGAACGTCCTCGGCCGCTTCCCTGTGGCGAGCGTCTGGGTCGCTCCCGCGGAGCTCGACGACATCGCCGCCCTCGACGGGGTGCTCGACGTCACCCCGGACCTCAGGCCGTCCTCCTCCGGGAGCGCGTCCTCCGCGGCGTCGGCCCCGGCCGGCCGGCTCGCCGCGGCTCCCGCGGATCCGGCGGACGCCTGCAACCCCCTTCCCATCGAGGCCGACGGACCGCTGGGCTCGGCCGAGGCGCGCGAGCGCTTCGGCGTGGACGGCACCGGCGTGACCATCGGCGTCATCTCCGACTCCTTCGATGTCACGACGGCGCCCACCTCCTGGGCCGACGACGTCCGCGCCGGCGCGCTGCCCGGCGCGGAGAACCCGTGCGGCCGCTCCGACGAGGTGGAGATCCTGGGGTACGCCGGTTTCGGCGGGGCCGATGAGGGGCGGGCCATGGCCCAGCTCGTGCACGGGATCGCCCCCGGTGCGAAGATCCTGTTCGCCAGCTCCGGGAGCAGCGTGTTCGAGATGGCCGAGAACATCCTCGCCCTCGCCGACGCCGGCGCCGACGTCATCGTGGACGACATCACCTTCTTCGCCGAGCCCCAGTTCCAGCTCGGCCCGATCTCGAACTCGATCGAGAAAGTCAAGGACCGCGGCGTGCTGTACTTCACCTCGGCGGGGAACCAGAACGTCACCAGCTCCGTCCCGGCGGAGGACTCCCTCTTCGGTCACGACGACACGGGCGCCCCCTTCGCCTCCTGGCAGACCGACGCCTACCGGCCGATGACCTGCCCGGACTGGGTGGTCTCCGAGGAGGAGGACCCGCTCTGGGGTCAGGACATCGACTGCATGGACTTCGATCCCACCGGCGCCGCGCAGGCCTACGACCGGCTGCGCATCGGCCAGTGGGATGACGGCGAGCCGAGGACGCTCAGCGTGACCGGATCGGTCGCGGAGCCGATGTTCGGCGTGACCACCCGTTACGAGGTGCGCCTGTACGACGCCACGGACGCGGAGGAGGACGAGATCGAGCTGGTCGGCCGGATGGTGGCCTTCGGCGGGATGTTCCCCGGTCTGCACGGCGCCGGAGAGATCCGGTCGGACACGGAGGTGCGGATGGTGCTGCTCCGCGTAGCCCCCGACACCGCCTCCACGCCGGCGTTCTACCTCCGCTTCAGCGACGGCGCGTATCGGATCGGCGAGCGGCAGTTCATGGGCGACGGCGTGCACGACCGGGTCGGCGCGACCGCGTTCGGCCACGGCGGCGACGGCTCGGCCCTCAGCACCGCGTCGCTGATCTGGGACGCGCCGGAGGAGGTGCGCGACTACTCCTCGCTGGGCCCGGTGGAGCTGCGCTTCGAGATGGTCGACGAGTCGATGGTGCCGTCCGCGCCGCTGCCGGAGCCGGTGCGTGTGGACTCGCCGCACATCGCCTCGGTGGACGGCACGCAGACCACCTTCTTCGGCAAGGAGGAGGATGGCGTCTACCGCTTCCTGGGCACCTCCGCGGCAGCGCCGAACGCGGCGGCCGTCGCGGCGCTCTCCCTCCAGTACGCACCCGTCGGATCGGCCGAGGAGCGGGAGGCCCGCGAGCAGCTGATCTTCGACACGGCGCGCGGGACGGCCGAGGGCGGTCCGGTCAACCCTTACGCGGAGTTCGGGTTCTCCGATCAGAACGTCTTCGGCGCGGGGATCATCGACGCACGTCGACTGCTCGCCGCACTGCCGCTGCCGGCGCCGACCGGTCTCGCCCTCGCCGCGAGCGGCGCCACGCCGACGACGCTGCCGCTCGTCTGGGACGCCTCGGCGGCCCCGGCCGGCTATGTCCTCGAGCTGTTCGCGGGGGACATCGCGGGCTTCGATCCCGCGCCGGCCCCGGCGCAGCGCGCGGAGCTCGCCGCCGGGACCGCGGCGCACACCTTCACCGGACTCGTGGCCGACAGCGCGTACACCGTGCGGCTGACCCCGTGGGGCGACGGCGCGGAGGCGGGGGAGGCGGCGCAGGGGCTGCTGCGC
>JBEBWQ010000206.1:0-4396 GCA_040392075.1 Microbacterium sp. | reverse complement strand
TCGGCGTTGGGGATCTCCACGCCGATCGCGCTCTTGCCGGGGATCGGCGCGAGGATGCGCACCTCGTTGGAGGCCACCGCGTAGGCGATGTTGTTGGTCAGCGCGGTGATGCGCTCGACCTTCACGCCCGGGCCGAGCTCGATCTCGTACTGGGTCACCGTCGGCCCGCGGGAGTACCCGGTCACCCGCGCGTCGATGCCGAACTGCTCGAACACCCCGGTGATCTGCGCGACGACCTGGTCGTTCACGGAGGAGTGCTCGCGGTGCGGAGTGCCCGCCGCCAGCGCGGCGGTGGTCGGCAGCGTGTAGGGAGCCACCGGGGGCTGGGGCCCGCGCGGCCCCGGCCCCTGCGTGCCGAAGCCGCTGAGACCCGGCAGCTCGCCGGTGTCCTCCTCCCCGTCGGAGAGGATCTCGGTGACCGCGCTGTCGCCCCGGTCGCCGGCGAGGGACTGCAGCCCGGTGAGGATCTCGGTGGCCGCATCGGCCGGAGCGGCGACCGCCGCCGGGCCGGGCACGATCGGGCGCGCAGCGGGCGCGGACCGATCGGGCATCCCGCCCACGAACGGGTCGGGATCGGGGATCTGCGGCTGCGGTGCGGCGAAGGGGTCGGCGAACAGGTCGGAGCCGGCCGGGGACCCGACCACGGCCCGGTCGAAGCCGCCACGGGCCGCCGCCGGCGTGCCCGTCGGCGGGAGGAGCTCGGTGAGGTCCTGCGAGCCCAGGGACCCGCCCGGGTCCTGCTCGCGACCGGTGCGATTGCGTCGCCACCAGGGCAGGCTGGGGTCGGCGTTCTCCTCCGCCACGCCCTCCTGGCCGTCCGCGGGCGGCGCCGGGCGCTCGGCGCCGAACATCCAGGCGTACAGATCGCCCAGCCGCTGACCGATGCGGTTCGGCGGGGTCTTGGTAATGATGAGGAGGCTGAGCGCGAGGAATACTCCCAGGAGCACGTACGCGCCGACGCCGGTGAGGACCAGGGCGAGCGGCTCGCCGATCATCCAGCCGAAGAGCCCGCCCGCGGCGCTCAGCGACGGCATGCCCTCGCGCGGCTCCGGACGACCGCCCGCGACATGGGCGATGCCCGCGGAGGCGAGGACGAGCAGGCCGAAGCCGATGCCGATGCGGCCGTTGTCGTGCACCGAGGAGGGATGGCGGAACAACCAGCCCGCGAGGAGCAGGAGCAGGACCGGCATGAGGAAGGCGATGCGGCCGACGAGGAGTCCGACCGAATAGGCGCTGATGGTCTGTGCGGTCTCGGTGCCGATGAGGAACCACTCGACCACCGCGCCGACCATCGCCAGGAGCACGAGCAGGAGGGGGAAGCCGTCCCGGCGCTGGTCCTTCTCCAGCGTCTCCGGGCCGAAGGCCCGGAACAGACCGCCCACGCCGTGCGCGAGCCCGTTCCAGGCGCGCACCATCACCGGTGCGCGGTCCCCCTCGTCGGGGTACCGCCGAGGCGCCGGCTCCGCGGGGGAGGCACGACGCTTCGAACGCGGCGCCGGCTCATCCGAGGCGCGCGAGGTCTTGGTACTGCTCCTGGCCATGCCTCCACGCTAGGGGCGAGGGCCGACATTCCCCCGCAGGAACGCGGATCTCGCGGAAATCCGCGCCGGAGGATACCGGTCCGAGGATCGCACGACGGCGGAGGAGCGCCGGGGTCCCCCGGCACGGCGCCGATCCTCCGACCTGCGCATCCCGGAGACACCCCGGGGCGACAGACGCCCCGGGGAACAGGGGACGGCGGGCTCAGGCCTCGATGACCACCGGGACGATCATCGGGCGACGGCGCAGCTTCTGGTTCACCCAGCGGCCGATCGTGCGGCGCACCACCTGGGAGAGCGCGTGGCTGTCGCGCACCCCGTTCCCGGCGGCGTCCTTCAGTGCCGCGATGATCTTCGGCACGACATCGTCGAACACCGCATCGTCCTCCGCGATCCCGCGCGCGTGGATCTCGGGCCCGGAGATGATGTCCCCGGTCGCGGAGTCCACCACGGTGATGACCGAGATGAACCCCTCCTCGCCCAGGATCCGGCGGTCCTTGAGGTCGGCATCGGTGATCTCGCCCACGGTCGCCCCGTCGACGTAGACGAAGCCGAGGTCGAGCTGACCGGCCACGCGCACCTCGCCGTCCTTCAGGTCGATGACGGTGCCGTTGGAGCCGATGACCGTGCGCTCCTCGGGGATGCCGGTGTCCTGCGCGAGCTTCGCGTTGGCCATGAGATGCCGGTACTCGCCGTGCACCGGCAGGACGTTCCGGGGCTTGAGGATGTTGTAGCAGTAGAGCAGCTCCCCCGCGGCGGCGTGCCCGGAGACGTGCACCTTCGCGTTGGCCTTGTGCACGACATGGGCGCCGAGCTTGGTCAGCCCGTCGATTACCCGGTACACGGCGTTCTCGTTGCCGGGGATGAGGCTGGAGGCGAGGATCACGGTGTCGCCCGGACCGAGCTCGATGGCGTGGTCGAGGTTGGCCATGCGGCTGAGCACCGCCATCGGCTCGCCCTGGGAGCCGGTGGACATGTAGACGATCCTGTCGTCGGGCAGGTCCCTGGCCTTCTTGTAGTCGATGAGCACGCCGGCGGGGACGTTCAGGTAGCCGAGGTCCGCGGCGATGGTCATGTTCCGCACCATGCTGCGGCCGAGCAGGGCCACCCGACGGCCGTGCGCGTGCGCGGCGTCGAGCACCTGCTGCACGCGGTGGACATGGCTGGAGAAGCTCGCCACGATCACGCGGCGCGGGGCCTTGCCGATCACCTGGTCCAGAACCGGGCCGATGGAGCGCTCGGTGGGCGTGAAGCCCGGTACGTCGGCGTTGGTGGAGTCCACGAGGAAGAGGTCCACGCCCTCCTCGCCGAGACGTGCGAAGGCGCGCAGGTCCGTGATCCGCCCGTCCAGCGGAAGCTGGTCCATCTTGAAGTCGCCGGTGGCCAGGACCAGTCCCGCGGGGGTGCGGATCGCGACGGCCAGCGCATCGGGGATCGAGTGGTTGACCGCGATGAACTCCAGGTCGAACGGGCCGATCCGCTCGTGCTGCCCCTCGACGACCGTGAGGGTGAAGGGCGCGATCCGGTGCTCCTTCAGCTTCGCCTCGGTGAGGGCGAGCGTGAGCCCGGAGCCGATGAGGGGGATGTCGCGCTTGAGGCGCAGGAGGTACGGGACGGCGCCGATATGGTCCTCATGGCCGTGCGTGAGCACCACGCCGACGATGTCGTCGAGGCGGTCCCGGATCGGTGCGAAGTCGGGCAGGATCAGATCCACGCCCGGCTGGTGCTCCTCGGGGAAGAGCACGCCGCAGTCGACGATGAGGAGCTTGCCCTCGTACTCGAACACGGTCATGTTGCGGCCGACCTCACCGAGGCCGCCCAGCGGGGTCACCCGGAGGGTGCCCGGCGCCAGGGGCTCGGGGTCAGCGATGGGAAAGGACATGGGGACTCCTCCCGCGGACACATCGGTGCCCGGAACGGATAGAGGGAAAAGGGCGGATGGCGGTGAGCGGGCTCACCGGGTCGTGCCGTGCACCTTCGGCAGGGCACCGCCGGCGGCGGCGTTGCGGTCGGGGCGGAAGTTGGAGAAGTCGGCGCCCGGCACATCGCGGACGAGCGCGAGCTCCTCCTCGATGATCGCGGCCTCCGACTCCTCCGGTCCGACCAGGGGCAGGCGGACACGAGGGCTGGAGATGCGGCCCAGCCCGTGCAGGATGTACTTCGCCGAGACAGTGCCCGGGATGTGCGTCATGACGGCGCGCACGAGCGGCTCGACGCGCTGATGCTCGGCCGTGGCGGCGGCGAGGTCGCCCCGGTTGACCGCGTCGACGATCGCGCGGTACGGCGTGGCCGTGATGTTCGCGGTCACGCCGATGAGGCCGCTCGCGCCGATGGCCAGGTGAGGCAGCACGTTCGCGTCGTCGCCGGAGAAGTAGAGCAGGTCGGTCTGGTTGAGCACGCGGCTCACCTCCGCGAAGTCGCCCTTGGCGTCCTTGACCGCGAGGATGTTCGGGTGGTTGGCCAGTCGCATGATCGTCTCGTAGGTGATCGGCACACCGGTGCGACCGGGGATGTCGTAGAGGATCACCGGGAGGTCGGTGGCGTCGGCCACCAGGCGGAAGTGCGTGAGGATGCCGGCCTGCGTGGGCTTGTTGTAGTACGGGGTGACGATCATGATGCCGTCGGCGCCGGCCTTCTCGCTGGCCCGGTAGAGCTCGATCGCGTGCGCGGTCTCGTTGGAGCCGCCGCCGGTGATGATCGTCGCCCGGCCCGCGGCGACGTCCTTGCCCACCTCGACCAGACGGAGCTTCTCCGCGTCGGTCAGGGTGGAGGTCTCACCGGTGGTACCGGTGACGACGATGCCGTCCGCTCCCGCGGTGATCACGTCATCGATGTGCTTCTCGACGCCGGGCCAGTCG
>JBEBWQ010000205.1:0-4407 GCA_040392075.1 Microbacterium sp. | reverse complement strand
TGGCTCTGAGCACGCGCTCCCGCTGATCTCGTGGAGGTCCGCTGATCTCGTGGAGAACGCCCGGTGCTCGCGCCGGGCGTTCTTCGCGTCCGGCGCGATGGCCGGGACGTCAGGGACCGGGTGTCGCGGCGGCGAGGAACGCCGGGTCCCCCAGGAGCGGGACGATGATGCAGATCGACACCACGAGATACGTCACCGCGGCCCCGACGAGCGGCACCCACCACGCGAGAGCACCACGGCGGATCCGCCGCACGGTGAGGACGGCAGTCACCGCCCAGCCGATCACGAGCAGGGCGGCCGCGATCGTCCCCCACAGCCGCCCCTGCGCGAAGTTGGTGAACTCCCCCGGGATCCCGATGCGCTGCATGGTCTCGGTCATCAGCGCCGGCAGGTCGAGATACGCCAGCCCCTGGGTGATCACGCTGAACAGGCCGTAGGCGAGCAGGGCGATCGCGACGATGCGATCGACCCGCCCGCCCGATCCCGACTCGGAGCGCGGCGCGATCTCCGGCGGCGCAGGAGGAGCGGCGGCCGGCACCACGGGGGGAAGGCCGGCCGCGATCCGCTGCTCCTCAGGCGTCGCGTACTCCCCGTACCGGGGCCGTTGATCGCTCATCCCGCCATGCTAATCGCCGGCGCCGGGCGATACCCTGAACGGCCGCCGGGCGCCGCCCGCGCAGCCGCGGAGCAGGCCCGGCCGGTCTCAGTCGATCCGGGCGATCACCGTCCCCTGTGTCACCTCCGTCTCCTCGGGGACGAGGACCGTCAGCGTGCCGGCGTGCTCTGCGTGCAGCTCCATGTCGACCTTGTCGTCGGCGTCCTCCGCGACGAGGTCGCCGGCCTCCACGGCCTCGCCGTCCGAGAAGAACCAGGTGACGATGACCCCGGTGGTCTCGGGATCGTCGGACATCTGCGGGAACAGCACATCGCTCACGACGCCGCCGCCTCGCGGACGGCCGCCTCGATGCGTGCCGGCGTCGGCAGCACCGCGTACTCCAGCTCTCGCGCGTACGGGATCGGGACGTCGGGCAGGGCGACGCGGGAGGCGTGCCGGAGCGCGGCCGCGTCCTCCTCGACGACCGAGGCGATGATCTCACCGCTGACGCCGAACGACTGGTAGTCCTCGTCGACGACCACGAGCCGGCCTGTCTTGCGCACCGAGGCGACGATCACCTCCCGGTCCAGGGGCACGAGGCTGCGCAGATCGATCACCTCGACGTCGATGCCCTCCGCGGCGAGCTTCTCGGCGACGTCCAGGCTGTGGTGCACCGAGAGCGAGAGCGTCACGATCGTGACGTCTCGGCCTTCGCGGGCGACACGCGCCTTGCCGATCGGCACCTCGTACGCCTCCTCGGGCACCGCACCGATCGAACGCGGGTTCTTCTTCATCCAGCCCAGGCCCATGATGCCCTTGTGGAAGAGATAGACGACCGGATCGTCCGAGCGGATGGCCGCCGTCATGAGCCCCTTGGCGTCGTACGGGTTCGACGGGACGACGACCTTCATCCCCGGCAGGTGCGCGAAGGTGCCCCAGAGGCTCTGGGAGTGCTGCGCCCCGTCGGAGTACCCGCCTCCCGTGGCGCTCATCAGCACCATCGGCACCCGGACGTTGCCTCCCGACTCGTAGTGGATCTTCGCCATGTGATTGTAGATCTGGTCCATGCAGACCCCGAAGAAGTCAACGAACATGAGCTCGACCACCGGGCGCATGCCCTCGACGGCGGCCCCGATGCCGAGGCCGATGAAGGCCGTCTCCGAGATCGGGGTGTCGAGCACCCGGGTCGGGCCGAACTCGTCGAGGAGCCCCGTCGTCGACGAGAAGATGCCGCCATAGGCGCCGATGTCCTCCCCCATGACGAAGACGCCCTCGTCCGCGCGCATCTGCTGCGCGATCGCCTCGGAGATCGCCTTCGCCGTCGACAGCCGGCGCCGTCCGGGCTCCGGCTCGAGGGGAAGCGGGGTCGTGGGTGCGGTGATGGTGCTCATGCTCGTGCTCCTTCGGCGAAGACGTAGGCGAGGGCGTCGGCGGGGTCAGGGGTCGGAGAGGCCTTCGCGAAGGCGATGGCCTCCTCCACCCTCCGGGAGGCATCGGCCCGGATCTCGCCGGCTCCGGCCTCGGTGAGGACGCCGTCCGAGATCAGGGTGGCGAGGTAGGTGGGGATCGGGTCACGCCCCGGCACCCCCTCGAGATCGCTCCGGTACCCCTGGGCGTCGCCCTCGAAGTGACCCCAGAGCCGGAGCGTGTGCACCTCGATGAGGCTCGGGCCCTGACCGGCGCGCGCCCGGCGGACCGCATCGCCGACGGCCTGCCAGACCCCCTCCACCGAGTTGTCCTCGACCCGGATGCCCGGCATCCCGTACGCGGCCGCGCGGTCCGCGTTGGACGGCACCGCGGTCGAGGCCGCGCGGGGCACCGAGATGCCCCAGTCGTTGTCCTCGACGACGAAAACGACCGGCAGCTTCCACAGGGCCGCGAGGTTCAGGGACTCGTGGAAGGCGCCCTGGTTGGCCGCTCCCTCCCCGGTGACCGCGACGGCGACGCGGTCTGTGCCCGCCCGCTGGAAGGCGAAGGCCTGGCCGAGCGCCGGCGGCAGTCCCTCGGCGATGATGCCGGAGCAGGAGAAGTGCGTGGCCGGGTCGAACAGGTGCATGTGCCCGCCGCGCCCGCGTCCCAGGCCGGTTTCACGCCCGAAGATCTCGGCGGTCATCGCGTCGAGATCGACGCCGTGCGCGATCGCGACGTGATGCGGACGGTGCGTGGCGGTGAGCGCGTCGTCCGAGGTGAGGTGCGCGCCGATCCCCGCGGCGACCGGCTCCTGCCCTGCCGACAGGTGCATCTCGCCGGGGACGAGCCCCGCGCCGATGTCGAACCCGGGCGACTTGTCGGCGTGATATTCGCGCAGGATCGCCTCCTCATAGGTGCGGATCAGCACCATCGTGCGGAACAGCTCCCGCCGTTCCTCGTCCGTCAGCGTCGGTCGATCCACCATGATCTCCTCCTCTGTCACGGCCTCTCCGTCGAGGCACGCAGGTCCTGCTCTCACGGTAGGACGGGAGGACGGGCCCGGGGAGGGCGGGGATTTCAGATGGTGAACCCGGGTCCGGCCGGGCACCCGGCGAGCCGCACGGGCCTGAGCCCTCAGGCCTCGGGCCGGCCGAAGCGCTCCGCTCCCAGCTGGAGAGACAGCCGCCCGGCGACCGACCGCAGCCGGCGGGCGAGATCACCGGCGTCCGGCGGCTTCACCCCGGTGGGGCCGGTGGGGATGGACACCGCGAGGGAGGCGGTCAGGCCGGGCGCGCTGACCGGCACGGCGATGCAGGTGTATCCGATCGCATACTCCTCGCGGTCCAGCATCCACTCGTGGGGACGCTCCAGGACGGCCAGCAGCGCGCGGCGGTCGCTGATCGTGTGCGGGGTGAGCTCATCGAGCGGATGCCGGGAGAGGTAGTCGAGCCGCTCCTCCGGGGAGAGCTCCGCGAGGATCTGCTTGCCGAGCGCGGTGGCGTGGGCGCTGTCCTGCAGGCCCACCCAGAGCTCGACGCGGGGGCTGCGGCGCGCATCCACGATATCGACGAGATGCACCTCTCCATCGGAGTACCGCGAGAGGTACGCGGTGACGCCGGTCTGGTCGGCGACCTGGTTGAGCGCGGCGCGCACGCGGGCGAGGAAGACCCCGTGGCTGTCCTGCTGCGAGTGGAATCCGGGAAAGCGCGGCCCCAGGACGAGCCCGTCGGGCTCGCTCACGAGATAGCCCTCGTGGATGAGCGTGCGCACGAGGTTGTACGTCGTCCCCGTGGTGAGGCCCGAAGCGGCGGCGAGCGATTTCGCGGGCACCGGCCGGGACGAGTTCGCGACGATGTCCACCAGCGAGAGAGCACGCTGCACCGACCCGATCAGGGTCTGCTCCCGCTCCGTGGACGTCACCCTCGCTCACCTCTCCGTCCAGGATATTCAGCCGCACCGCGATTGTCACCGGGTGCGCAGGAACCCCTTCCGATCAGCGGCTCCGGCGACCCCCGAGAGCCCGGCCGTCCCGCTGTCCGGCATGGTCCTGGCGCAGCTCCTTCGGCAGGGAGAACATCAGGTCCTCCTCCGCCGTGCGCACCTCCTCGACGTCGCGGTAGCCGGCGCCGGCCAGGGAGGCGAGCACCTCCTGCACCAGCACGTCGGGCACCGAGGCCCCGCTGGTGACCCCCACGGTCGAGACCCCGTCGAGCCACTCCTGCCGCATCTCGTCGGCATAGTCCACGCGGTAGGCGGCCTTCGCGCCGTGCTCCAGTGCCACCTCCACCAGCCGCACCGAGTTGGAGGAGTTCGCCGACCCCACCACGATCACCAGCTCCGCCTCGGCGGCGACCTTCTTGATCGCGACCTGGCGGTTCTGCGTCGCGTAGCAGATGTCGTCC
>JBEBWQ010000204.1:0-4464 GCA_040392075.1 Microbacterium sp. | reverse complement strand
CGGGTGACGACCACGCCGCCGGCGAGATCCTCGCGGAACTTCGCGGGCAGGATGACCCGGCCCTTGTCATCGAGCTTGGGAGTGTGCGTTCCGAGGAGCACCGGATCTCACCCCCTTCCGCGACGCCGTCCGATCGATGCCCCACTTTACTCCACTTCACCCCACTTTCTTCAGGAAATCTTCCTGACAATCCGCGGAACGCCCCGAGACGCTCGGATGCCGCGAACAGGGAGCCGCGTGATTCCGCGGAATCTCACGACGGGGAGAGCGGTGGAGGGAGAGTGGAGGGAAATCGCCGCAGAGCGCGTCGCGGACGACGGGCGACGCGGCCGGAGGGGAGGCCGCGCGGTATGCTCGGCGGACCGGCACCGGCCGCGCCGATGCCGTGACCGGCGGCCCAGGGAAGACGGAGCATCGTGACCACTCGCACCAGGACGCCCTCGCCGTCTCAGCGCAACGCACTCGCGCCCGGACTGCTCGCCGCTCTGGTCCTCTTCGCCTCTCCCGTGCTGATGCAGCTCGGCTGGCCGCTGATCGTGCTGTTCCCGGTGAGCATCCTCGCGCTGATCGTGGCCTGGTTCGCCGTGCAGGCGCGTCACTGGTGGTGGGTGCCGGTGTTCCTCGCGATCGCGATCTTCTGGAACCCGGTGGCCCCGTTCCCGTTCACCGGCCCGGTCTGGGTCGGCGCTCAGATCGCCGCCGGCATCGTCTTCCTCCTGGCCGGCTCCCTGATCAGGATCCCGCGCGTCTAGCTCGCCCCCGCCGGCCCCGCTCCTCACCGGATACGGGGCGCCCCCTAAAACGACAGGAAGGGTGCGGCGAGGGGCCACGACGGGAGAGCGCCCGGAACGGACGAGGGAGAAAAGAAAAAGGAGCCCGCCCTCAGGGCGAGCTCCTCATCGACGCGGTGGGCTCAGTGGCCGTCCTGACGACGATCCCAACGGTCGTTCATCCGGTCCATGAACGAGGGCCCGGCGTGGGCCGACGCTCCCGTGGCCGTGCGCGAGTGGGCGGGGGCGTCGGGCGCACGACGCACCGGAGTGACCGCCAGCAGGACGCCGGCGAGCATCGCCGCGAAGCCGACCACGCCGATGGCGATGCCGAGCACGTCGCCCACGATGACCCCGGCGATGAGAGCGCCGACGCCCGCCAGCAGGAGCAGGGCGCCGTAGACGAGGTGGCGATAGCTGAGGGCGCGGTCGCCCGAGGGCGCGCTGACCACATCGGCATCGTTGTGCAGGAGATGGCGCTCCATCTCGTCGAGCAGACGCTGCTCCTGTTCGGAGAGTGGCATTCCGGCTCCTCGCGGTCGGTAGGGACGTTCTGCCATTCTACCCGCGTGGATCACACCCGGGCTAGTGATCGGCTGAGGATCCGCCGGCGGTGGCGCAGCCCGCCTCGGCGGCGAAGGAGATCCGCTCTGCGCCTGCCTCCGGTCATCCGCCGTTCATCGTCCATACACCGACGCGCTGCCGCCTCGCCACCCGCGGCCGCTGGTCTGAGGGGGAACCGTCCGATCCCCCTAGGAGTCCCATGTCCCGCCTGCACAGCGGGCTCGCGATGACCGCGGCATGCGCCCTGAGCGCCGCCGTCCTCCTCGCGATGCCCTCCGCCGCCCTCGGCGCCGATTCTCCCGGCGTCGTCCTCAACGAGATCGTCTACGACGATGCGCAGACCGGCCTGGCCGACCAGGTCGAGCTCTACAACGCCGGCACCACTGCCGTCGATCTCACCGGATGGCGCATGTCCGACGACAAGCGCGACCGCTTCGGCGACGTGCCGGCGGGCGTGGTGCTCGCCCCCGGAGAGTTCCTCGTGCTCGTGAAGGACGTCGATTTCGACTTCGGCCTGGGCAAGGGCGACGAGGTCGTCCTCTACGACGCCGGCGGTGCCGAGGTGGACTCCTACGCCTTCGAGAACACCGCCCCGCTCGCGGTCTGGGCGCGCTGCCCCGACGGCACCGGCGAATGGGCACACGCGACCGCGGCCACGCCCGGCGCGGCCAACGACTGCTCCGTGCCCGCGACCGCCGGCTCCGTCGTCCTCAACGAGGTCGACTCCGGACCCGCGGACTGGGTGGAGCTGTACAACCCCGGCGATGAGGCCTTCGACCTCTCCGGGTACGAGCTCCGCGACAACTCTGACGACCACCGCTGGGCCTTCCCGGCGGGCAGCGGGATCGCCGCGCGCGGGTTCCTCGTCGTGGACGCCGACGCCATGGGCGTCACCGACGGCGAGGAGGGCTCCTTCGGCGCCGCCATCGGCATCGGCAGCGCGGACGAGATCCGCCTCTTCGACGCCTCCGGGGAGCTGATCGACCGCACCGGTGCGTGGCAGGGACACGCGAGCATCGACGGCGACGAGATCGCCGCGACGCTCGCCCGCTGCCCCGATGGCACGGGCGGCTTCGTGCTCGCCTTCGCGACGCCGGGGGCCGCCAACACGTGCGTGCCGCCCACGGTCGCGATCAACGAGATCGTCTCCAACGGAGATGACACCGACTGGGTCGAGGTCATCAACACCGGCGCTGCGCCCGTCGACCTCTCGGGCTGGACCGTGATGGACGAGGACCCGCATGGCCACGCGGCGCAGACGACTCCCGTCCCCGCGGGCACGATCCTCCCCGTGGGCGGGCTGTTCGTCTTCGACCAGCCCGCGGACTTCACCTTCGGCCTCGGCAACGGCGACCTCGTGACGATCCGCGACGCGAACGGACTCGTCGTGGACGAGCACCGCTACCCGGCGCACGCCCGCGGGTCCTGGAGCAGGTGCGAGGACGGCACCGGTGAGTTCGCCGATCTCGAGGTGCGCACCAAGGGCCTGCGCAACGCGTGCGGAAACCCGGTGCGCATCAATGAGGTCGAGTCCGACGGCGGCTCACCCGACGACTGGATCGAGCTGGTGAACCCCACCGGCCGGATCCTGGACGTGTCCGGCATCGTCGTGAAGGACGAGGACGACGCGCACTCGTACGAGATCCCCGCGGGCACGGAGATCCCCGCCGGTGGCTACCTCGTGATCGAGCGCGACGCGCTCGGCTTCGGCCTGGGCGGCGGCGACTCGGTGCGCCTCTTCGACGGCGAGCGACTCGTCGACTCCACCACCTGGGGCGACGGCCACGCCTCGACCACGTGGGGCCGCTGCCCCGACACGAACGGCCCCTTCGGGACGACCGCGTCGGTCACCAAGGGCGCCCCGAACGTCTGCCCGGGTGAGATCGCGGTCGGTGCCTGGCCCGGTTCGGCCGATGTGCGCGCGATCGACGAGGCCCCGATGTTCCTCGAGGACAGCTCCGGCCTCGATGTGCAGGAGACCGCGGACGGCGTCTTCCTCTGGGCGGTGGACAACGGCGAGGGCCGCATCTGGAAGCTCGAGGCCGCCGCCGACGGGTCCGTGTCGTTCGTTCCGGGCTGGGAGAGCGGCAAGCGCGTGCGCTATCAGCGCGATGCCGGGAACCCGGGCGCGGCCGGACCCGACACCGAGGGCATCACGGTCGACGGCGCGGGCTTCGTCTACGTCGTCGCCGAGCGGGACAACGGCGCCAAGGGCGTCAACCAGAACACCGTGCTGATGGTCGATCCGGACGCTGCGGACGGCGATCTCGTCGCGAGCGCGGAGTGGGACATCACCGGCCTTCTCCCCGCCGTGGGCGCGAACCTCGGCGCCGAGGCGATCGAGTGGGTCTCGGACGGCATCCTCGCCGGAGCGCTCTTCGACGACCGCACCGGTGCCGTCTACGACCCGGCGGACTACCCGGGTCACGGCGACGGCCTGTTCTTCGTCGCCGTCGAGGACGGGGGCGGCGTGTTCGCCTTCGCCCTCGGAACGGACGGCTCAGCGGTGCTCGTCGCGACGATCGACCCCGGGCTTCCCGCCGCGATGGCGCTCGACTTCGACAGCGTGCTCGGCGTGCTGTGGGTCGTGTGCGACGACGGCTGCCAGGGCCGCTCGGCGCAGGTGACCCTCAACGGGACCGATGCACCGGACGTGGTGCACGTCGCACGCCCGGCGGGCATGCCGGACATCAACAACGAGGGCTTCGCGACCGCGCCCGCCTCGCTGTCGACCGACGGCGAGCGTCCGGTGTGGTGGTTCGCCGACGGCTTCGCCGCCGAGGCTCTGCGTGCGGGCGCGCTGCCCGGCGGAACCGGTGGCGGGGACGACGGGAGCACCGGCGGAGGGGACGACGACGGGAGCACCGGCACCGATGGCACGACGGGAGCGGGGGCCGACGCCGGCGATGCCGGTCGTCTCCCGGACACCGGTGACGGGGCCCCGGCCGGCCTCGCGGTGCTGGCGCTGGGACTCCTCATCGCCGGGACCGCGGCGATGGTCGCGCGCCGACGCCGCGCATAGCGCTCGACGAGGGATGCCGCGCGGGACCGCTCCCGCGCGGCATCCCTCGTCTCCGCCGGGCATCGCTCCTCCGGCCCGCGCCGTTGGCTGGGCGGGTGCCCACCTCTC
>JBEBWQ010000203.1:0-4465 GCA_040392075.1 Microbacterium sp. | reverse complement strand
GCGCGCAGATCAGCCCGCACTTCGACTCGATGCTCACCAAGCTCACCTGCCGCGGGCGGAGCTTCCCCGCCGCGGTCTCGCGAGCCCGTCGTGCCCTCGCCGAGTTCCGCATCCGCGGCGTCTCCACGAACATCCCGTTCCTGCAGGCGCTGCTGGAGGACCCGGCCTTCGTGGCGGGGGATCTGTCCACCGCCTTCATCGACGAGCGTCCCGAGCTGCTGCGCGGGCGCGAGTCGAAGGACCGCGGCTCGAAGATCCTCAACTGGCTGGTCGATGTGACCGTGAACCGGCCGAACGGCCCCGCGCCCGCCGTCGCGGAGCCGCGCACCAAGCTCCCCGAGATCGACCTGAGCGCGGAGCCCGTGCCCGGATCCCGGCAGCGGCTCGCCGAGCTGGGCCCCGAGGGCTTCGCCCGCTCCCTGCGGGAGCAGACCGCGCTCGCCGTGACCGAGACGACCTTCCGCGACGCACACCAGTCGCTGCTGGCCACCCGCGTGCGCACCCGCGACCTCCTCGTCGCCGCTCCCTACGTCGCGCGGCTCACCCCGCAGCTGCTCTCGGTGGAGGCCTGGGGCGGGGCGACCTACGACGTCGCGCTCCGCTTCCTCGGCGAGGACCCCTGGGAGCGCCTGGACCGCCTGCGCGAGGCCCTGCCGAACGTGGCGATCCAGATGCTGCTGCGCGGCCGCAACACCGTGGGCTACACGCCCTACCCGACCGCGGTGACCGACGCGTTCGTGCGCGAGGCCGCGGCGAGCGGCATCGACATCTTCCGCATCTTCGACGCGCTGAACGACGTGTCCCAGATGCGGCCGGCGATCGACGCGGTGCGCGAGACCGGCACCGCCGTGGCCGAGGCGGCGCTCTGCTACACGGGCGACCTCCTCAACCCCGCCGAGAACCTCTACACCCTGGACTACTACCTGCGCCTGGCCGAGCAGATGGTCGACGCGGGCGCCCACATCCTCGCGATCAAGGACATGGCCGGCCTGCTGCGCCCGGCCGCGGCCACGAAGCTCGTCACGGCCCTCCGGGAGCGCTTCGACCTGCCGGTGCACGTGCACACGCACGACACCGCGGGTGGCCAGCTGGCCACGCTGCTGGCCGCCAGCAACGCCGGGGCGGACGCCGTGGACGCCGCCTCCGCGCCGCTCGCGGGCACGACCAGCCAGCCCTCGCTCTCGGCGCTGGTCGCCTCCCTCGCGCACACCGAGCGCGACACCGGGCTCGACCTCGACGCCGTCGGAGACCTGGAGCCGTATTGGGAGGCCGTGCGCGCGCAGTACGCGCCCTTCGAGTCGGGACTCCCGGCGCCGACCGGTCGCGTGTACCACCACGAGATCCCGGGCGGCCAGCTCTCCAACCTCCGCCAGCAGGCGAAGGCGCTGGGCCTCGCGAACGACTTCGAGCTGATCGAGGACATGTACGCCGCCGCCGACCGGATCCTCGGACGCGTGCCCAAGGTCACCCCCTCCTCGAAGGTGGTCGGCGACCTCGCGCTGCACCTGGCGGCGGTGAAGGCCGACCCCGCCGACTTCGCGGCGCACCCCGAGCGCTACGACGTGCCGGACTCGGTCGTGGGCTTCATGGCCGGGGAGCTGGGGGATCTTCCCGGCGGCTGGCCCGAGCCCTTCCGCTCGCAGGTGCTCGCGGGACGCGCGGTGCGCGACGGCATCACCCCGCTCAGCGAGGACGACGAGCGGGCGCTCGCCGGGGAGCCCGCCGAGCGCCGGGAGCGGCTGAACACCCTGCTCTTCCCCGGTCCCACGAAGGAGTTCGCCCAGGTGCGCGAGCAGTACGGCGACCTGTCGGTGCTCGAGACCGCGGACTACCTCTACGGCCTGGTGCCGGGTCAGGAGCACCTGGTCGAGATCGACCGCGGCGTGCAGCTCTACGTCGGGCTGGAATCGATCGGCGAGCCGGACGAGCGCGGCATGCGCAGCGTGATGACCACCCTCAACGGTCAGCTGCGGCCGGTCATGACGCGCGACCGCTCGATCGCCGTGGACGGGCGCGAGGTCGAGCAGGCCGACACCTCCCAGCCCGGGCAGGTGGCGGCTCCGTTCTCCGGCGCGGTCACCCTCAAGGCCGCGGTCGGCCAGACGGTGCGTGCGGGAGAGCCGGTCGCCTCGATCGAGGCGATGAAGATGGAGGCCGCGATCACCGCCCCCATCGACGGCACCGTCGAGCGTCTCGCGATCGAGGGCACCCGCCAGGTGGACGCGGGCGACCTGCTGCTGGTGATCCGCCCGGTCTGAGCCGAGGACTCCAGGGAGGGCGGGGTGCGATGCGCCCCGCCCTCCTTCATGGTCGCCGTCCCTCCGGAGGCTCGTCAGCGCGGGTATCCTTCTGGAGGGGACAGGGCTCAGCGGGAACGCGCCCGGCACACCGCCTGTGGGAGGCGATGCCGGGACGAGGGTGCGGAAGGGGCGCACCCGGTCGGATAGGCTCATGCGGGCAGAAACGCCGTACGAACGGGAGTGGAACTGTGACGCCGAAGAAGGGACCGGACTTCGACGAAGCCGGCGACGACGAACGGGGCGTGCTCGACGCCACCGTCGACACCAGCGCGATCGGCATCCTCGACACCGCGACCGCGCAGGTGGAGATCGTGCTGCGGGGCAGCGCCGATGACGACGACCTCGACGACGACGTCGTGGATGACGATCCTCTCCCGCCCGAGCTCGTCACGACGGTCATCGCGGACGCGGAGCTCGTGGAGACCGACACCGAGGCCGAGGCCGACAGCAGGGAGGAGGACATCCGCGAGACGGATGTCGTGGATGCCGACCTCGTCGAGAACCCGGCCGAGCACACGGAGTCCGAAGGACCCGAGTCCGAGCCCGCCGCCGAGGCCGTGATCGGGGAGGAGCTGACCGTGTCGACGACCCCGCCGATCCTGCACCCGCCGGTCGCGCGGACGAGCCCTGAGACACCGGCGGCACCCACCGCCGCGACGGAGCCCGCCGCCTTCGAGCCGGTCACCCTCGCCACCGCGCGCCAGGAGGCGAGCGACGCCGCTCGCGAGCGCTCCGACCAGCTCACCGCGGAGCGGCTGCTCGGCCCCGCCGGTCAGCCCCGCCCCGAGCCCGACGGCGGATGGCGGCGCGTCCTCTACGGCCTGTCCGGGCACCGGCTGAACCTCGGCGACGGACGGCGCGCGCGCGAGCGCAAGGAGCTCGGCTCCCGGATCGCCGCGCCGCTGCCCGGCCACGCCCGCTTCGTCTCCGTGCTCTCCCGCAAGGGCGGCGTGGGCAAGACCACTCTCACAGCACTCCTGGGCATGGCGCTGGCGGACGCCCGTGAGGACCGGGTGATCGCGATGGACGCCAACCCCGACCGCGGCACCCTCGCCGACCGGATCGCCCGCACCGCCAGCGCGTCGGTCCGCGACCTCGTCCGTGAGCGCGCCGACATCTCGGACTTCGCGGACATCTCCCGGATCGTCGCCCGCGACGTCACCCGGCTGGACGTGCTCGCCTCCGACACCGATCCGAGCCTCGCGGACGCCTTCAACGGCGACGACTACCGCGACGCGGCCGAGGTGGCGGCCCGGTTCTACTCGCTGGTGCTCACCGACACGGGCACCGGGATGGTCCACCAGGCGATGGGTGCCGCCCTGGACCGCGCCGATCAGCTGGTCGTGGTCAGCGGCGCGAGCCTGGATGCCGCCCGCCTCGCCTCGGAGACGCTCAGCTGGCTCGAGGCCAACGGACGCACCGATCAGGTGCGCCGCGCGATCGTGGTGCTCAACCAGTCGATGCCGGGAACGCCGCCGGTGAACCTGGACGAGCTCGAGCGGCACTTCTCCACGCGCGTGCGCTCGGTGCTGCGCCTGCCGTACGACCCGTTGCTGGCCACCGGTGGAGCGATCGACTTCGCCGCGCTCCGTCCGCGGACCCGGACGGCGGCGCGGGAGCTGGCCGCCCTCGTCATCGAGGGACTGAACGGCGGAGCAGGCTCCGCGCGCGCCGCGGCGGGGAAGCGGGGTGCCGTTCGTGACCGTGCGTGAGATCCGTCTGTTCGGCGACCCGGTCCTGCGCACCGTCTGCGCGCCCATCGAGGAGCTCGACGAGGGCGTGCGCGCCCTGGTGGCCGACCTGGTCGACACGGTGGAGCTGCCGGGTCGCGCCGGCGTCGCCGCTCCGCAGATCGGCGTGCCGCTGCGCGCCTTCAGCTACAACGTCGACGGGGTGATCGGCTACGTCCTCAACCCGGTCCTCGTCGAGGTGCGCGGCGAGCCGGTGCCCACCGCGGAGGGCTGCCTGTCGGTGCCGGGACTCTGGCACGAGGCGCTGCGCCATCCATGGGCACGAGTGGAGGGCATCGACCTCGACGGCGAGCCGGTGGTGCTGGAGGGCGAGGGGCTCATGGCTCAGGCGTTGCAGCACGAGACCGATCACCTGGACGGGATGCTCTTCCTCTCCCGTCTCGACCCGGAGACCCGCAGGATCGCGATGCGTCA
>JBEBWQ010000202.1:0-4523 GCA_040392075.1 Microbacterium sp. | reverse complement strand
GCGCCGGCGACCGAGGCGTTCGAGGACACGGTCCCCTCCGCCGGTTCCGTGCCGTCGCCGGCCCCGGGCGCCGAGAACCCGGGGGCGGCCCCGTCCGCTCCGCCGAGCGCCCCGTGACCGCCGCCCGGAACCCGTCGACTGAGGGAGCCGATGTGCCGGAGATCTCCCTCGACATCGTCGGGCTGCGTGCCCTGGCGGCCGAGATCGCCCGGGAGGCGGGCGATCTCGCCCGTCGACGTCGCGCCGAGGGGGTCGCGCTGGCGGCGACGAAGTCGAGCCTGGCCGACATCGTGACCGAGGCGGATCGCGAGGTCGAGGAACTGATCCGCGAGCGACTCGCCGTCGAACGCCCCGACGACGGCTTCCTCGGCGAGGAGTCCGGCGACAGCGAGAGCCGTTCCGGGCTCACCTGGGTGGTCGACCCCATCGACGGCACGGTGAACTACGCCTCCGGCATCGCGGCCTACAGCGTGAGCATCGCGGTCGTGACCGGCGGCGCCGATCCGGCGGGGTGGCGGCTCCGCGCCGGTGCCGTGTGCGCGCCTGCGCTGGGCGAGCTCTTCACCGCGGGGGAGGGGCACGGAGCCGAGCTCCAGGTCGTCGGCTCCCGGCCGGAACGGCTGACGGTGTCCGAGGCGGGGCCGGCCGGTGCTCTGCTGGCGACGGGGTTCGGGTACGACCCGGCCACCCACGACGGCGATCTGGCGATGGTGCGCACCGTCATGCCGATCGCGCGCGACCTGCGGCGGATCGGATCGGCCGCGATCGATCTGGCCTATGTCGCGTCCGGACGCATGGACGGCTACTTCGAGCGCGGACTGAAGCCCTGGGACTTCGCCGCCGGCGCCCTGCTCGTCGCTGAAGCCGGTGGACGGGTGAGCAGGTGGGAGCCCAGAGCCGCCCGCCCTCTGGTCATCGCCGGCGGGGCCACCGTGCACGATCGGCTCTGCGATGTCCTGGGGCTGCGTTCTCCGCGATCTCGGGAGGTTATCTCCGCAGAGTGAGGGTCATACATGGCATTCTCAGGTCGTGGCCAGTAGAGTTGGTTACCAGTTCGTTACTTTTGACAGGTAGACCCGACTGCCGAGGGACTGCATCCCGATGCCTCCCTGAGCTGTGACCCGAGAGATACGTTTTGCCCGCTGAGATCACACCGGCTGCCCCTGCGGCCACGCGCCGTGAGCGCCGGACCCGTCAGGACGTCCCCTCCTCGTCGACCTCGGACATCGCACCCGCCGTGAACACGGGTGCCCCTGAGCCGGCCGTCCCCGCCGGCTCCCGCCGCGCCGCACGGGAGGCGGCGGCCGCGAAGCTCGCGGCCGCGGTCCTCGCCACGGCGACCGTCCCCTTCGACACGCGCTCCCTGATCCCTGCCGCGGCAGACGCCGCGGGCGCCGTCCCGGTGCCGGCGAGCGGCGACCTCTCCGCCTTCTTCCTCGCGGAGGACGCGACGCGCTCCGCTCCGTTCCGGGCGGCCTCCCCTGTCGAAGCAGTCTCCGCGGAGGCGGTCTCCCCTGTCGAAGCAGTCTCCGCGGAGGCGGTCTCCGCGGCTTTCCTCGCGGAGTCCGAGCCGGCCGGCGACGCCTCGCGCGCGGCGCACGCGGACCTCTTCACCGCCCCGACCCGTCTGGTCGAGGCGCCTCCGGCCGCCGCGCTGCCCCGTGTCGCCGAGGCCGGGATCGGGGCCGCATCCCCCGCGCACACCGCACCGCGGCGCTCCGCGTTCCGCCGGTTCGCGGCGATGGGCGCGACCGCCGGGGTGATGGGCGTCGTGGGCCTCCTCGCGGTCTCGATGACCCTCCCCACCGAGGCGGTCGCCGCTGCCACGGGTGCGCAGCCCTCGTCCGCGATGGCGTTCATCCCCAAGACGGCCTCCTCATCGGCCGTGGAGATCGCCGACGATGAGATCCAGGCCTTCGTCGCCCCCGCGAACGTGGCGAACGATCCGCTGCAGCGCTCGGAGAGCTTTTCCAGCGTCTCGCTCGTGGAGCTGGCCGGCGAGCTGGGCATCCGGTACTCGAACTCGCTCTACACGAACGACCCGTCGGCCGCGATCCAATGGCCCTTCGCGGTCGGCGTGGCGATGAGCTCGCCCTACGGCATGCGCGACGGCACCATGCACGAGGGCATCGACCTCGTCCCCGGCGAAGGGGCGCCGATCCAGGCGATCGCCGACGGCACGGTGCGCCTGGCGACCGAGAGCGGCGGCAACTACGGCGTCACGGTCTACATCGACCACATCATCGACGGCCAGCTGATCACCAGCCACTACTCGCACATGCAGTACGGTTCGCTCCAGGTGCAGACCGGCCAGCAGGTGACGGTCGGCACGATCCTCGGAAAGACGGGGAACACCGGTCGCTCCTACGGGGCTCACCTGCACTTCGAGATCATCATCAACGGGGCCACGATCGACCCGCTCCCGTGGATGCAGGAGCACGCCGGACGGCACTGATCCCGGTTTCGCGAGAGGTCCCAAAGGGTGCTATTCTCGTGTGGTTGCCCGAAACGGCAGCACGCCCCGATAGCTCAGTGGCAGAGCACTTCCATGGTAAGGAAGGGGTTGGTGAGAGCGCACGACTCATAATCGTGAGGTCGCGGGTTCAAGCCCCGCTCCCGCTACAGAATGAAACCCCCGGAACCCCGGGGGTTTTGTCGTATCTGGAACAGGTCGGGAGTGAGTCAGGGCTATCGGCCAGAGAGTGTGGATGGGTTCGGGCACGTCAGTGGTCGCCTCTTCAGGCTGATCGGTGCCGGAGGCCTTCGGTTGGGTCGAGGCCGGTGTCGTGAGTGCTGGCCCGAGCGGTTCTTCAGGGGTTGGTTCCTGCTGCGTTGAGGCTGACGGTTGTGCATGCCTGCGTGCCTGCGTGCCTGGTCGATGGGGATCTCGTGGAGTGGCAGGAATGACTCGACGACCCGTCGACGGAGTGTGATGTGCATGCCTCGGCAGTGGCGCGGCAGGTGCCGGATCTGGCACCGATCGTTCGCGGGAGGAGGGACTCCGTGCACGATGCCTCAGGATATCGCCGGCGAAAGGGGTGATCGCGGGGGAGGGGCGACCGATAGGCTGGCCCCGTCATCCACTACTCGTATCTTGGGGAGAGAAATGTCCTACATCGCCGCACTCGGTGACATCCTTCTGTGGGCGCTGACCGTCACGGTCTTCGTCGCCTACATCTGGGCGCTGTTCGCCATCATCACGGACCTGTTCCGCGACCACGCGCTCAACGGCTGGCTGAAGGCGGTGTGGCTGATCTTCCTGATCTTCCTGCCGCTGCTCACCGCCCTCGTCTACCTGATCGTCCGCGGCCGGGGCATGGGCCAGCGCGCTCAGGCCCAGATCCAGGCGGCCCAGCAGGCCACCGACGACTACATCCGTCAGGTCGCCGGCGGTGCCACGGCCGAGATCGCGCAGGCCAAGGCGCTGCTCGACTCCGGCTCGATCTCCCAGGCCGAGTTCGAGCAGCTGAAGGCGCGCGCGCTCGCGAACTGACCCTCTCCGTTCGACGGATCCCCCGGTGCGCTCGGCGCCCGGGGGATCCGCGCGTCCGGGCCTCCGTCCCGTCGCTGTCCGTCGCAGTCCGTCGTTCGGCCGCTCAGCCCCGCCCGAGGAAGGGCATGCCGATCGGCAGGGCGAACGACTCGAAGAGGTTCATCTCGTCGGGGAGGTCGGCGTGCGCGAGGATGATCCGGGCGACCTCGTCCTTCGACATCATCCGGGGGCCGACCTCGAGGGAGCCTCCGCCCATGAGGTTGCTCTCGGTGACGCCGGGATGCATGATGGACGCCGAGATGCCGAACTCCCGGCCGTCGATGGCCAGCGAATGGGTGAGTCCGAGGAGTCCGAACTTCGTGACGGCGTAGCAGGCGTTGTCCGGGCGGGGGCGGTAGGCGGAGGCGCTTCCGATGTTGATGATCCGTCCCCGGCCGCGTGTCTTCATCCGGCGGAACGCCTCGCGGCTGCAGAGCATCGCGGAGGTCAGGTTGATCTCGAGCATGTGACGCCACCGCTGGACGGTGAGTTCGTCGGTGGGGGTGTGATCGGCGGCCCCGGCGACGTTGACCAGGATGTCCACGCCGCCGAAGCGGCGGTCGGTCTCCTCGAAGAGGGCGATCACCTCCTGCTCCTCGGTGACGTCGGTCGGCACGGCGACGGCGCTGCCGCCACGGGAGCGGATGACCTCGGCGACCTCGGCCAGCTCCTCCTGCCGGCGCGCGGCCAGGACGACCGTGGCGCCGGCGCCGGCGAAAGCCTCCGCCGTCGCGCGTCCGATCCCGGAGCTGGCGCCCGTGACGATCGCGATGCGGTTCTCGATGTGACTCATGATTCTCCTGTCTCTCGCAGCCGGGACGACACGCTCGCCGCGGCTCTCTCTCGCGGGTGCGGGGAAGTGCGGGTGCGCCGGCGCCTCACCGGACCGGGATGTCCGCGACACGCGGTCTCACGCTACTCGCCGACCGCGGCGAGCGACTCGTCCAGAGGGACCTCCAGATCCAGGTACCGTCCCGCGAGGACGTCGTAG
>JBEBWQ010000201.1:0-4542 GCA_040392075.1 Microbacterium sp. | reverse complement strand
TCGAGCTCGTCCCACGTCGTCTCGTCGATCGTCGGCTTCGCGAACATGCCGCGCAGCGCGCGACCCAGCGACCAGGAGCTCTCCGCCATGTCTCCACTCTAGGCGGGCGCACGGCCGGCACCGTTCAGCTCGCGACGCGATCGCCCACGCGCTGGCCCACGACGGCGGACACGCCGTCCTGCCGCATCGAGACGCCGTACAGCGCGTCGGCGATCTCCATGGTGCGCTTCTGGTGGGTGATGACGATCAGCTGGCTGCTCTCGCGCAGCTGCTCGAAGACGCCGAGGAGGCGCCCGAGGTTCGCGTCGTCGAGGGCCGCCTCCACCTCGTCGAGGATGTAGAAGGGGCTCGGGCGCGCCTTGAAGATGGCGGTGAGCAGGGCGACGGCCGCCAGCGACCGCTCGCCGCCGGAGAGCAGGGAGAGGCGCTCGATCTTCTTGCCGACCGGGCGCACCGCGACCTCGATGCCGGTGTTCAGCAGGTCCTCCGGATCGGTGAGCGAGATGCTGCCCGCGCCGCCCGGGAACAGGATCGGGAACACCTCGGCGAAGGCCGTGCGGGTGTCCTCGAAGGCCTCGGCGAAGATCGACTGCATGCGCTCGTCGAGGTCGGCGATGATCGTGAGCAGATCCTGCCGCGTCCGGGTCAGATCGGACAGCTGCTCGGTGAGGAAGGCGTGCCGCTGCTCGAGCGCGGCGAACTCCTCCAGCGCGAGGGGGTTCACCCGTCCGAGCTGGGCCAGCTTGCGCTCGGCCTCCCGCAGGCGCCGCTGCTGGGCCGCGCGGTCGAAGGGCCTCCCGGCGGGGACGGACTCCTCCGGCACGACTCCGGGCGTGCCGCCGTCGCTCTGCGCCGCGGGATCATCGTCCGCGTCGTCCGCGAGCTCTCGCCCCGGCCCGTCCGCCGCGACCGGCTCCTCCCCCGGATCCGGCGGCACCGGCTGATCGGGACCGTACTCCGCCACGAGGATGTCCTCGTCCAGCCCCAGCTCCGAGGCGACCCGCTCCACGAGGCCGCTGAGGTGCAGGCGCTTCTCGTGGATCTGCAGCTCCAGGCCGTGCACGCTCTCGGTGAGTCCCGCCAGGCGCTCGCGGAGCCGCGACTCCTGACCGCGCAGCTCCGTCAGCTCCGTGCTCTTCGCCGCCCGCGCCGCCTCGGCCTCGGCCAGCGCGACCCGCGCCTCCGCAACCGATCGGCCCAGGGAATCGAGCACGCGCGGCAGCTCCTCGGCCACCGCGGCTGCGGTCGCGCGTTGCACGCGGCGGACCACCGCCCGCCGGGCCGCCTCCTCCGCGGCGGCGCGCTCCTGCTCGCGCTGACGCTCCAGGCCGGCCACACGGGTCTGCGCCGCGCGCACCCGTTCCCGGAGGGTCTCCACCTCCAGGCGCGTGCGCACCTCCTCCTCGCGCACCGCGTCCAGCGCGGCGAGGAGCTCCTCGCGGGCCGACGCATCGAGGATCGGGCGCGGAGCGGCCTCCGCATCGGCCAGCGCCTGGGCCTGGGCCCGCGCGGTCGCCTCGGCGTCGGCGACCGCCGCCTGGGCCTGACTCAGCGCGACCTCGAGACGCTCGCACTCCGCGACCGCGGATTCATGCCGCACGACCGCGCGGTTCGCCTGCTCGGCGTGGGCGGCGAGTGCGGCGTCGTGCTCGCGAAGCGCCTGCAGCGCCTCCTTCGCCCGGCGGCGCAGCCCCTCCACGCGCTGGTTCTCCTCCTCGCGCTCCGTCCGCAGGGCGTCGACGACCACGCGCAGCTCGTCCCTCCGCTCCACGGCGGCGTCGCGCTCGGCGCTCAGCTCCAGCCGGGAACGCTCGCCGCCCGCGCCGGCGCGCAGGGAGCGGGCCGTGAGGACCTCGCCCGCACGGGTGACGACGGTCGCCTCCCCCTCGGAGAGCACGGCGGTCAGGGTCGTCCGCCCCTCGTCCAGGTCCTCGACGAGGAAGACCCGGTCGAGGATCGCCCGCACCCCGTCCGGCGCGGTGACCACGCCACTCGCCTGCACCGTTCCCGGGATCTCCTGCGGAGCGGGCCGGGGGGCCTCCGCGATGACGATGTCGATCACGCCGCGCTCGGCGATCCGCACCGCGTGCGCGAGGGAGAAGGCGTCCTCGCTGAAGCCGACCAGCACGCCCTCCGCGAGCGGCCCGAGCACCGCGGCGATCGCCGCCTCCCAGCCCGCCTCCACCTGCACGGCGTCGCCGACGAGCCCGCGGATCCCGTGGCCGCCCGCGGCGACCACCTCCGCCGCGGAGCCCGTCATCGACAGCGCGCTCGTGAGGGCCGCCGCCTTCGCCGTCAGCGCGTCGACCTCGCGTTCCGCGGCGTGCAGCCGCTCACGCAGGCTCTCCCGGGTCTGCTCGGCCTCGTTCGCCTGCCGCTGAGCGGCCTCGTACTCCTCCGCGTGCGCCTCCGCCGAGCTCTCCGGGGCCGCCTGCTCCTCGATCCGCTCGCGCACCTCCGCCGCCTCCACGCGGCGCGAGTTCGCCGCCTCCAGCGCGTTCTCCTGGCGCAGCACCGCACCGCGCACGGCGGCCAGCGCCGAGGCGGCCGCGTCGGCGTTCCCCCGCAGAGCCGTCAGCCGCATGTCGTGGGCCGAGACCAGGGCGCTCTGCTCGGCGATGTCCGCGTCCAGCGCGTCGAGCTCCGCGCGGGCGCGCAGCACTTCGCGGGCGGCCTGCGCGGCGGCGTCCTGGGCGAGGCCGATGCCATCGCCGATCCGGTCGATCTCGGCCCGCGCCTCGTCGACCACGTCCTGCGTGACCGTGATCGGGGCGACCGCCTGGTCCTCCTCCTCCGTGCCCAGCAGCGCCAGCCGCTGATTGGCGAGCGTGTAGAGGCCGCGCATCCGCTCCTGCACCTGCTCCAGCGCGAAGGCGACGCCGCGCGCGTCGTCGACCGCGACCGAGTCCTGCTCCGCCTCCAGGCGGGCGACGCCCCGGCGCACGGCGTCCAGCTGCTCGGTGAGCACCACGCGCTCGGTGTGCCGCTCCTGCTCCGCGCGGGCGTGGTCGGCCAGCGCCGTCCGCAGCGCCACCACCTCGTCGGCGAAGAGGCGGGCCTTCGCGTCGCGCACCACCGCGGCGATCGTCTGCGCCTCGCGGGCGATCTCCGCCTGGCGGCCCAGCGGCTTCAGCTGGCGGCGGATCTCGCCCGCCAGATCGCTGAGGCGGGTGAGGTTGGCCTGCATCGCGTCGAGCTTGCGGAGCGTCTTCTCCTTGCGACGGCGATGCTTGAGGATGCCCGCGGCCTCCTCGATGAAGCCGCGCCGGTCCTCGGGCGAGGCCTGCAGCACGGTGTCCAGCCGCCCCTGGCCGACGATGACGTGCATCTCGCGGCCGAGACCGGAATCGCTCAGCAGCTCCTGCACGTCCAGCAGGCGGCAGGAGTCACCGTTGATCGCGTACTCGCTGGAGCCGCTGCGGAAGAGGGTGCGGCTGATCGTCACCTCGGCGTACTCGATCGGCAGCGCCCCGTCGCTGTTGTCGATCGTGAGCTGCACCTCCGCGCGCCCCAGCGGGCCGCGGGTGGCGGTGCCGGCGAAGATGACGTCCTCCATCTTGCCGCCGCGCAGCGACTTGGCCCCCTGCTCGCCCATCACCCAGGCGAGGGCGTCCACGACGTTCGACTTGCCCGATCCGTTGGGGCCGACGATGCAGGTCACCCCCGGCTCGAAGACGAAGGTGGTCGGCTGCGCGAACGACTTGAACCCCTTGAGCGTCAAGCTCTTCAGATGCATGGGCGCACCACCGGGGTCGGACTCACGCGTCCACGCTACCGGAGGGCGCGGGGTGTGCCGGGGCGACGGGCCGCATCGACGAATCCGCGTGTCCCCCTTGACTGAGCCCAGCCGGAGGGATAGTGTCACTGTTCGCATCCGAAGTCGAGAAAGGAGGTCCCCGATGATGACCAGGAACACCACTGGAATCGCCGCCACCGGCGGCGTGGTTCGCCTGCGCCCGGGGATCGTCTCCTTCGGGCGTGCGCTGAGCGGGCGCTTCCCCGGCGCCTGCTGACCCCCGCAGGGGACGAGTCTGCCCGTTTCGGGCACCGATCCCGCCGTCGGTCCACGATCGCCTCGTCGATCGAGTCCCTCCGGACGACCGATGTGCCGTGCGAACGGCCTCCCCTGCCTCCTTCCCGTCGTGCTGCGGCACGACCCCGCACGGGCCCCGCCCGCTGCATCCCCTCTGCTCGTCGTGCAAGGAAAGATCCCCATGAACACTCTGCTCGCGCCGCAGCGCTCCTCGGCTCCGCCGGATTCGCTGCGCACGACCCCTCCCGTCCCCCGTCCGTCCCTGGCGGACCGCATCGCGATGCGCGTCGGTCTGCGTCTGCTCCTGTGGAGCACCCGCGCAGCCCGGCGCGTCCGCGACCACGAGCTCTGCATCCGCCGATACCGGGTGCAGGAGGAGACCGCCCGCCGTGAGCGGGCCCACCTCCGCGAGACTCTGCTCGTCCCGCGACTCTGACCCCGGCCCGCCGGCCAGGCGCCCCCCCCCCCCCCCGGGGGACCGGGCGGGCCGCGCCCCTGCGCGCCCCCCC
>JBEBWQ010000200.1:0-4563 GCA_040392075.1 Microbacterium sp. | reverse complement strand
CTTCATGTTGCCGATGTCCCGACACATCTGTCAACGATGTCTCAACACATCACATATGTCGGGGTGACAGGATTTGAACCTGCGGCCTCGTCGTCCCGAACGACGCGCGCTACCAAGCTGCGCCACACCCCGTGGCAACCGTTCGAGTCTACAGGGAAAAAGGGGCTGACGACGAATCGAGCGGGTCAGGCCCAGCCGGCGTCGCGGGGGAGCAGGGTGAGCAGCGTCGCCTCGGGGCGGCAGGCGAAGCGCACCGGCGCGTAGACGGAGGTTCCGCAGCCGGCGCTCACGTTCAGCGGCACGCGCCGGTCACCGTGCGTCCAGGTGCTCAGCCCCTTCGCCTGTCGCAGCGGGATGTCGCAGTTGGCGACGAGCGCGCCGACGCCCGGCACGCACACCTGGCCGCCGTGCGTGTGACCGGCGAGCAGCGCATCGGCGCCCAGGTCGGTGAACGCATCGAGGATGCGGCGGTAGGGGGCGTGAGCCACGCCGAGCACCGCGGTGTCGCCCGCCGGAGCGCCCAGGGCGTCCTGCTCCTCGCGGACGAGGTCCAGCCGGTCCCATTCGCGGTGCGGGTCGTCCACCCCGAACAGCCGGAGGCGGCTGCCCGGGAGGTCGAGATCGATCGCGTGGTTGTTCAGATCCGCCCAGCCCAGCTCGTGCAGGAAGAACTGATCCATCGCCTCGGTGTCGAGGCGCCGCGGATCGACGGGGCGCCCCGAGGCTCCGAGGAAGTACCGGAACGGATTGCGCGGGGTGGGCGCATAGACGTCGTTGGAGCCGTGCACGAAGACGCCGGGCACGCCCGCGAACGGGAGGAGGGCCTTCCGGATCCCCTCCAGGCCGCGCTCATGGCCGAGGTTGTCCCCCGTGTCGACCACGAGATCCGGCCGCAGCTCGGCAAGCCCCGCCAGCCACGCCTGCTTGCGGCGCTGCCACGGGGCCATATGGATATCGGAGAGGTGCAGCACGCGGAGCGGACGGGAGCCGGGCGGGAGGATCTCCGCCTGCGCGAGGCGCACCGTGTACAGGTGACGCTCGATGCCGATGCCCCAGACCGCGGCCGCCGCTGAGGCGGCGGTGAGCGCGCCGAGCATCGTCAGGACCGGCCGCCGAAGGCTGCCGTGGGCCGGGGCGAGTCCGCAGGAGCCCACTACGGGCAGCTCGGCTTCGTATAGGCCACGGTCACGGTCGTCGAGCGGTTGACCGACTGCCCCGCCGCAGGGTTCGTCCCGGTGGCGGCGCCGCTGCTCGGCGAGGACGCGTTCACCGTGCAGGTGCCCAGCTCCGCGTTGCTGAAGCCGGCCGCCTGCAGGGCCGCGACCGCCGCCGCGGGCGCGGAGCCGGAGACATCGGGAATGGTGCGCCCGTTGCCGGTGCTCGGCGAGATCGTCACCATGGTGCCCCCGGCGACCCGACCCGCGCCCGGGTCCTGGGCGGCGACGGTTCCCGCGGCCTCCGAGCTGTCCACCGGTGCGCCCACGTTCACCTGGAAGCCGGCGTCCTCGAGGGTCTGCGTGGCCTGGTCGACGGTCATGCCGATGACACTGGGCAGATCGGTGAGAACCTGGCGGCTGAGGTTGCTGTCCGGGCCGGGGAAGTCCTCGCCGCCGTACGCCGCATTCGCCGCCCCCTGGATCCAGGGGGAGAGCTCGTGGCGGATCAGCGCCAGCTGCGTCCCGTTGTAGTACCGCTGCGTGAGATCCTCGAAGCCTTCCGAGTTGCCCACCCAGACGGCGGTGGTCGTCGCCGTCGTCGAGGTGATCATCATCGTCTGCTCGCCCTCGTGGGTACCGGTCTTGCCGAGGATCGGCACGCCGTCCCAGGGGTTCGACTGCCGGCCGGTGCCGTTGGACATCACGCGCTGGAGCGGGTAGGCGGCGGTCGCCGCGACCTCGGGCGAGATCACCTGGGTGCAGCTGGACTCGGGCAGCGGCCGTTCGGTGCCGTCCTGCCCGACGATCCGGTCGATGGCGCGCGGTGTGCAGTAGATCCCGTTGTCGGCGATCGTGGCGTAGGCGCCGGCCATCGCCAGCGGTGCGATGTTCTTCGAGCCGAGGACGTCGAAGGGCGCGGCCACGTCGGGCACGACAGTGCCGTCGTCCTGGACGAAGTCGGTCACCTTGCCGCCGGTGCCGAGGGTCACGCCCATGCGGTCGGCGACGCGGTTGATGTCGCAGACGTTCAGCCGCTCGGCCATCGCGAGGTATCCGCTGTTGAGGGAGTCCTCGGTGAAGCGCACCGGGGTGCCCGTGTACCCGCGGTTGCCGCCGTCGTTGCGGATCTGCTGGTTGGTGTTCCAGATGTTGGTGCCATCGCACTGCATCCGGGTGAACAGGCGGTTCCCGCCATTGAGGGACTCGTTGATCGAGTGGCCCTTCTCCAGCCAGTCGATCAGAGTGAACGCCTTGTAGGTCGATCCGACGGGGAAGCCGATCGCCCCGCCGTGCGCGCGGTCGGCGGCATAGACCAGGCCGGTGTATCCGGGCGGCGCGTTCTCCGACTCGGTGAACATCGTGTTCTGTGCCATCGCCAGGATGCGGCCGGTCTTGGTCTCCAGGGTGACGGCGGCGGCGCCGAGGTTCATGCCCTCGTAGTACGACGGCACCCAGGTCTCCATGGCGGCGTTCGCCGGGTCCTGGATGCGGAAGTCGAGCGTGGTGTAGATCTCCATGCCCCCGCGGCGCAGCGCATCCTGACGCTCGGCACCGGTCGCGCCGAAGGCGGGGTCGTTCTCCACGATCGACTTCACGTACTGGCAGAAGTAGGCGTTGCGCCCCGCCGCCGCGCAGCCGTAGGTCGGCTCCTGGATATGCGGCTCGATCGGGCTGGCGTGGGCCTCGTCGTACTGCTCCTGGGTGATCTTGCCGTCGTCCAGCAGGCGCCCGAGCACGTAGTTGCGGCGGATCAGCGTGTCCTCCCAGCCGTCCATCTCGCCGTTGTGCATCTCGCCGTCCGCGCCCTCGTAGGTGCCCCCCGGGAGGTCGATGCGGAAGGTGTTCGGGTTCTGCACCATGCCGGCCAGGGTCGCCGCCTGGGCGATCGTGAGGTCCAGCGCCGTGGTGCTGAAGTAGTAGCGGGCGGCGGCCTCGATGCCGTAGGTGGTGCCGCCGAAGTTGGCGATGTTGAGGTAGCCGATCAGGATGTCGTTCTTGGCGTAGTCCTTCTCGATCTGGATCGCGTAGCGCATCTCCTGGAGCTTGCGCTCGATGCTCGGCTCGGAGGCCTCCCAGTAGCAGTCCTCCAGGGCCTGGTGGTAGTCCGCCATGTCATCGAAGTCGCCGGGCGACGTGCCGCGCTCGCAGAGCTGGATCTGCACGTTCTTGACGTACTGCTGGCTCAGGCTCGACCCCCCTCGCCCGGAGTCGTTGCGGAGGTTGTCCATCAGGGCGCTCGCGGTGCCGACCAGGTCGATGCCGCCGTGGCTGTAGAAGTTCTTGTCCTCGCTGGAGATGATCGCGTCGTACATCACCGTCGCCACCTCGGTGTAGTCGACCGGGACGCGGTTCTGGTCGTAGAAGGTGGCCAGCTGCACCGGCGTGCCGTCGGGCGCGGTCGCATAGAAGGTGGTCGGCTCCATCGGGGCGTCCACCTCGAGGTAGCTCGGCAGGTTCTCGAACAGCTCCATCGCCTGCGAGGCGGCGACTCCGGAGACAGCGATGGCCGGGGTCACGGTGGCGGTGACGAGAACGCCGGCGACGGCGCTCAGCCCGACCAGGCCGAGAAGCCCGCCGAGCACGCCTTTCGCCGTCCGATTGGTATGAGGCATAGGGTTGATCGTAAAGGAGTTCCCTGAATAACCGCTTCGTTGACGTTCCGGCCTGCCCGCGTCGTCGAGCCGTCCCGAGGAGAGTCATGACCACCTGGGAGTACCTCACCGCACCGGTGCTGGTGCACAACGCCGCCGCCATCCTCAACAACTTCGGGAAGCAGGGGTGGGAGCTCGTCCAGCTCTTCCCCGGCCCCGAAGGCGGTCCTGTGGCCTACTTCAAGCGCCCGGTGACCGCCGACGCGCAGTCCAACACCGGGCTCGCCGCCGCCGGCGCCGCCGCCCGCCAGTTCGAAGGGAACCCCTCATGAGCATCCAGCAGCGTCTCGACGAGCTCGGCATCGTCCTGCCCCCGGTGGCGGCGCCGGCCGCCGCGTACATCCCGGCGAAGGTGCACGGCGACCTCGTGTACGTCTCCGGGCAGCTGCCGTTCGTGGACGGAAAGCTGCCGGCCACCGGGAAGGTCGGCGCCGAGGTCTCGGCCGAGGACGCCAAGGGCTACGCGCGCATCTGCGCGCTCGGCGCCCTCGCGGCGGCGGCGCACGCCGCGGGCGGCGTCGAGAGGATCGGCGGCGTCCTGCGCGTGGGCGGCTTCGTCGCCTCCGATCCGTCGTTCGGCGGACAGCCCGGCGTCATCAACGGCGCCAGCGAGGTGCTTGCCGAGATCTTCGGGGAGGCCGGGGCGCACGCCCGCGCGGCCGTCGGCGTGGCGGTGCTCCCGTTCGACACCCCCGTCGAGGTGGAGGCCACCTTCATCCTGGCCTGACCCGCCCCGGCCCGCCGAAGGGTCCCGC
>JBEBWQ010000199.1:0-4567 GCA_040392075.1 Microbacterium sp. | reverse complement strand
CGCGCGCCGTTGAAGGACGCGGCGTTGAGGGCCACCGCGTTCGAGGCGTCCTCCTTGGCGACCATGTCGGTGACGAACGCCTGTCGCGCGGGCGCGTCGAACGCGTTGGTCACCCCGAACGCGGCGGCGAAGCAGAACATGAGCGGCAGGGTCATCAGCCCCGTCAGCAGCATCGTCGCGACGCCGAGGGCGAGGAGCATCAGCGTCGTCTGGGTGACGTAGAGGATGTGGCGCCGGTCGAAGCGATCCGCGACCCACCCGGTGAGGCTCACCAGCACGAGCGGGGGACCGAACTGCAGGGCCATGGTGAAGCCCATGGCGGTGGCGTCGTTGTCGGTCAGCTCGGTCAGCACCACCCAGTCCTGGGCGGTGGCCTGCATCCAGGCGCCGACGTTGGAGACGAGGGCCCCGACCGTCCAGAGACGGAAGTTGAACAGGCGCAGGGAGCGGAACATCTGGCTCATCGTTCGGCGATCCTCCTCATCAGAGCACTGGCGCGGTGCAGGGTGGCGATCTCCTCGGGCGAGAGCTCCAGCTCGCCGAGCTCCGCGACGAGCAGCTCGTCGCGGCGGCGGAGCGTCTCCCCGGCCATCCGGTCGCCCTCCGCGGTGATCTCGACGTGGACGCGGCGCCGGTCGGCCTCGTCCGGAGTGCGGACCACCGCGCCGAGCTCCTCCAGCGCGTTGACGATGTACGTCATGGCCGGCGCCGTCACTCGCTCGCGCTCGGCGAGCGCGCTGAGCGTCTGCCGGCCGTGCATGCGCAGGATGTACAGCACCGCGAGGTGACCGTCGCTCATCCCCGCGACCGGTCGCACGCAGCGCAGGCGGCGGGCGAGGCGGAAGGTCGCCACGCGGAGCTCGGTGGCGACGTCAGGGAGGGGGACGGACTCGGTCATTGCTTAGACAGTTTAATTAAGTTCTTGTAGGAAGGGAACTCGGCGTGCGCAGCGAGGGCGGTGCCGATGCCCCCGGAGGGCTCACCTCATCGGATCCGGCGGCGGATACGGCTCGCCGGCCCGCTCGGTCTGCAGATCGATCACGTGGGTGAAGATCGGGATGCTCTCGCGCGTGCGCGTGACGCGATTCTTGAGCCGCCGCTCGTTCTTGGGCAGGGCCTTCTCGTACGAGGCCTTCCAGTAGGACGTGTGCGGGAGCGGGAAGAGATGGCCGAGCAGGGTGAACAGCGCGTGCGATGCGGTCCGGCGCACCGCGATGTCGCGCACGCCCCGTCCGAGCACCGGGGCGATCGGACCGCCCACCAGGTCGCCGCAGAAGACGGCATGGACCGGGAAGTACAGGTTGGTCCACCGGGTGCCGGCGAAGACAGCGCCCGGGTCGGCGACGTAGATCGCCCGCGGTGCGCCGGAGAGCTGGGGAAGGGCGAACGTCTCGGTGTAGAAGCCGGGGTATCTCTCGCCGGCGTCGCCGGTGGGCGGGCAGGTGGGGAGCTCACGGTCCCTGCGGAGCACCGCGAGATCGGTGCGCCGGGTGGTCAGCAGCATCCGCGCGTGCGCCAGGGGCGAGCCGAGGGTGATGAAGTCGGTGACGAGCCAGCGCACGCCCAGCGCGCGCTGCTCCCGCCAGAGGCGGTGCTGCGCCTGCTGGTACCCGTCGATCTGCGCGGCCGTCGGGTTCTCCGGAAGGGCCTCGGCGGACCTCCCCCAGGCCTTCACGGCCGCCTGCCCCTCGGTCCACCGGCCGGGCACCGGATGTCGTGCCTCGTCCCAGTACGTCCGGAGGATGTCGTACCCGATGACCGAGCCGAGGCTGTGCCCGATCACCACCACCCGCTGGTACTCGCCGCACTCGTGGAGGCGCCGGAGGAGGTCCACCCCCTGTTTCCGGATCGCCGACCGCGCCTCGATGTTGGCCGGGCGCGGCGTCAGGTAGCGCGACGCGTCGGCGATCGTGTGGCTGATCCTGTAGGCGAGGAGGTTGCCGAGGAACAGCAGCAGGAGGAGCGCGAGGAGGACCCCGATCGTCGCCGGCCGGCTGAGATACCCGTCGTCGGCGAAGAAGGAGCCGACGTTCAGGGCGATCCAGGCGACGAGCGCCGCGAGCAGCGCCGTCAGCAGGGTCGACAGCACCACCATCGCGGGGGCGATCGGCGTGCCCCACCAGGATCGCGGGCGGAAGAACAGCGTCAGCGCCCAGAGCAGGGTGCTGCTGCCCCGGCCGCGGTGCATCAGGTGCGCCCAGTACAGCTCGTAGAAGTCGGTGCGGGGTCGCGATCCGGGCTCGGGCGGCAGGACGAGGCGACGGAGCTCGGCGTCCCCGGAGAACCGGTCGGGCCGGCTGAGGTAGTCCCGGAAGCCGAGCCCGTCGATCACGCTGCGCAGCGTCTCCATCGGCACCTGCTCGCCGATGCCGTGGATCACGATGACCGCCTGTTTACCCGCCATCCCCTCACCCTAGGATCCCGGCCGATCCGCAGGGAAGTGAAAGGCGGGCCGTCGTCCGGCCAGGGCCGTCGCCCCGGCGCGGATGCGGGGGATCCGTAGCCGTCTTGACAGGCGGGGCATCGTGACCGACAGTGAGTGCAGTCACCATCACCGGGAAGGAGCGCTCCATGGCGGTGCGCGTGGATCTCAACATCTCCCTGGACGGCTTCGTCACGACCACGGACCAGACGCCGGAGGATCCGATCGGGCAGGACTGGTCGCGTCTCGTCGCCGCGTACGTCGCGACCCGCACCTTCCGCGAGCGGGTCCTGCACGACACCTCTGGCGAGGGCACGACCGGGGTCGACGACGACTTCGCGCGTGCGTACTTCGACGAGGTGGGTGCCGAGATCATGGGTGCGGGGATGTTCGGCCTGCACAGCTTTCCCGACGACCCCGACTGGCGCGGCTGGTGGGGCGACGAGCCGCCGTTCCGGGTCCCCGTGTTCGTGCTCACGCATTCGCCCAGACCCTCGATCGAGATGGCCGGCGGCACGACGTTCCATTTCCTGTCGGCGTCGCCCGCCGAGGCGCTCGAGCGTGCGCGCGAGGCGGCCGGCGGCGGGGACATCCGCGTCGGCGGCGGCGCCACGGTGGTGCGCGACTTCCTCCGGGCCGGTCTCGTCGACCGCCTGCACGTCGGGATCGCGCCGATCCTCCTGGGCGGCGGCATCCGGCTGTGGGACGACCTGCGCGGGCTCGAGTCGGGATACGACGTCGACGTGCAGGTCGCCGAGAGCGGCACGACGCATCTGACCTTCCGGAGGTGACCGCATGGCCGCGCGGTTCGTGTACTGGATGAACGTCTCCCTCGATCTGCGGATCGAGCGCGATCCGGGCGAGGAGGGCGGCGGCGACTGGATGCGCATCGACGAGGCGCTGCACCGCGAGTTCAACCGGCGGGCGCGCGCGATGACGTGCTCGGTCGAGGGCCGGGTGATCTACGAGACGATGGAGGCGTTCTGGCCCGGAGCCCGGGACGACGCGACGCTGCCCGAGGTCATGCGCGAATACGGCGAGATCTGGACCACGATGCCGAAGGTGCTCGTCTCCCGCACCCGCGACAGCGCGGAGCACGGCACGCGGATCATCGGCGGCGAGGACGCGATCGACCAGCTCGCCGCGCTGCGGGCGCAGGGGCACGGCGACATCGGCGTCGGCGGTGCGACCCTCGCCACCCAGCTGCTCCGCGCGGGTCTCCTGGATGAGCTGCTGCTCTTCACTCATCCCGTCGTCCTCGGCCGGGGCCGGCCCCTGTTCGATGCGCTCGACGAGCAGGTCGAGCTCGACTTGCTCGAGCAGGACTCGTTCAGCGACGGCGTGACGATGCACCGCTACGCCGTCCGCCGCGCGCTCGCCGCGGACGGCCAGGAGCGACCGGGCACGAAGGCCTGACGGGGCCGGAAGGAAAGGCCTGACGGGGCCGGAAGGAGAGGAGCCCATGACCACGCGCGAGCAGGTCGTCCACCGCTACATGGACGGCTTCCGGCGGAGCGACCATGAGGCGATCCTCGCGTGCCTGACGGATGACGTCGTCTGGAGCATCCCGGGCGTCCGGACCACGCACGGCAAGGCCGAGTTCGACGACGAGATCGAGAACCCCGCCTTCGAGGGCAGTCCCGAGCTCACCGTCGAACGGACCGTCGACGCCGGCGAGGCGATCGTCGTCCTCGGCACCGGCGTCGGCCGCCACCGCGAGCACGGCCGGTTCTCCTTCGCCTACAACGACCTCTTCACCTTCCGCGGCGACCTGATCGCCCGGGTCGACTCCTACGTCGTCCCGCTGGGGTGAGGCGCGGTCATCAGCGGGCGCCGCGACCCGCAGGTCGCTGTGCCGAGCCGGAGTCCCTGCCGCAGGGATCGTCGCCGGCCGGCTCGGGCGTGGCGTCTCCGGGCTCTGAGCGGCTCGGTTGCTCGGAAGGCTCACCTCGCCCCGACGAGCAAGCGACGCGAGGGCGAGTCTCCCGCGGGAGCGGACAGCACGGGCGCGTCCGATCGTGCGGCACCAGAGGGCAGCGAGCGAAGGAGGAACAAAAGAACCCCCGTGATGTAGAAGCTACACGGGGGTTCAGTGGCTCCGACCGGCATCGATCCGGTGACCTTTCGATTTTCAGTCGAACGCTC
>JBEBWQ010000198.1:0-4611 GCA_040392075.1 Microbacterium sp. | reverse complement strand
CTGATCTAGTTCGTACTAGCGAAGGGATGTCGCGATGAGCGATCTTCTGCGTCCGCTGTCCGCCGAGTCCGTGGCCGAGGCCACGACCGTCCTCCTGAGCGCGGTGCGCGAAGCACCGCCGCTCACCCAGTGCATCACCAACAGCGTGGTGACCGGCTTCACCGCCAACGTCCTGCTCGCGCTGGGCGCGGCTCCGGCGATGGTCGACATCGTGGGGGAGTCGGGCCTGTTCGCCACGGTCGCCTCCGGCGTGCTGGTGAACCTCGGCACGCCGACGCCCGAGCAGCGGGCGGCGAGCCGGGAGGCCGTCACCGCGGCGGGCGAGGCGGGGACGCCCTGGGTGCTCGACCCCGTCGCGATCGGCGCCCTGCCGGTGCGTACGGCGCTCGCGCACGAGCTCGTGGCGCAGCGCCCCACGGCGGTGCGCGGGAACGCCTCCGAGATCCTCGCCCTCGCCGGGGCCAGTGACGGCGGCCGCGGGGTGGACGCCACCGACACGACGGAGGCCGCCGCCGATGCGGCCCGCGCTCTCGCCCGCGCGCACGGCAGCGTGATCGCCGTCTCCGGTCCGGTCGACCTGATCACCGACGGTGCGCAGGAGATCCGCCTCGCGAACGGGAACGCGCTGCTGACCCGGGTGACCGGGGGCGGCTGCGCCCTGGGGGCGATGATGGCCGCGTTCCTCGGTGCGGCGCGGGCGACGGGTCACGCCCCGCTGCTCGCCGTCGCGGCGGCGAGCCTGGCCTACACGATCGCCGCCGAGGACGCCGCCGCCCGGGCGCAGGGTCCGGGGAGCTTCGCGGTGGCGCTGTTGGATGCGCTCGCCGCGCTCGACCCCGCGGCGATCGCCGCGCGGGCCCGGATCGAGACGGCGGCGATCGGGACGGACGTCGGTGTGCCGGCGTCCGGCGGCGACGCCTCCGCCGCGGCGATCGGGGGTGCGGCATGACGCGTCTGCGCGTCTCCGACCTGGCCCTCTACCTGGTCACCGATGCCGCCCTCAGCGGTGCGCGCGGCGTCCCCGCGGTGGTCCGCGCCGCGGTCGCCGGGGGCGTGCGCATCGTCCAGCTGCGCGACAAGACCGCGACCGACGCCGAGATCGTCGCCCAGCTGATCGTGCTGTCCGAGGTCATCGCCGGCCGCGCGCTCCTGGTCGTCGACGATCGTCTCGACGCCGCGCTCGAGGCCCGCCGGCGCGGCACCCGGGTCGACGGCATCCACCTCGGCCAGTCCGACGCCCCGGTCCTCGCGGCGCGCGCCGCCCTCGGCCCGGACGCCGTGATCGGCCTGACCGCGAACGCACCGGCGCACCTCGCCGCGGTGCGGGAGCTCCCCGCGGGGACGATCGACTATCTCGGCGTCGGCGTCATCCATCCCACGTCGACCAAACCCGACCACCCGCCGGCGCTGGGCGTGGCCGGCTTCGCCGCCTTCGCGGCGGAGAGCCCGCTGCCCTGCGTGGCGATCGGCGGCATCGGCCCCGACGACATCGCGCCGCTCCGCGCCGCCGGGGCGGCGGGGGTCGCCGTCGTCTCCGCGCTGTGCGCGGCGGAGGACCCGCAGGCGGCCGCTCAGGGGCTGCTGCGCCGATGGCACGGCGACCGCACCCCGCGCGTCCTCAGCATCGCCGGCAGCGACCCCTCCGGGGGAGCGGGCATCCAGGCCGACCTCAAGTCGATCGCGGCGAACGGCGGCTACGGGATGGCGGCGATCACCGCGCTGACCGTGCAGAACACGCGCGGCGTCCGGGACGTGCACGTGCCGCCGCGGGCCTTCCTGCGCGCTCAGCTGGACGCGCTCTCCGAGGACATCGTCATCGACGCGGTGAAGGTCGGCATGCTCGCCGACGCCGGGATCGTCGCCGAGGTCGCCGCCTGGCTGCGCGCGGTGCGTCCGGCCACCGTGGTCGTCGACCCGGTGATGGTCGCCACCAGCGGCGACCGCCTGCTCGACGCGGCCGCGGAGACGGCGGTGCGGGACCTGCTCCCGCTCGCCGACGTCGTCACCCCGAACCTGCCGGAGCTCGCCGTGCTCACCGGGGAGCCGGAGGCGGGCAGCTGGGGCGCGGCGCTCGCCCAGGCCCGGCGGCTCGCCGCCGCGGCGGATGTGCGCGTGCTCGTCAAGGGCGGGCACCTGCCCGGCCCGGCGGCCCCGGACGCGCTGGTCGACGCCGGCGGAACGCTCGCCGAGTTCTCCGGGGACCGCATCGACACCGACGCCACGCACGGCACGGGCTGTTCCTTCTCCTCCGCCCTCGCCACGCGGCGGGCCCGTGGCGCCGGATGGGCGGAGGCGGTCGCGGAGTCCCGCGCCTGGCTCCGCGAGTCCATCCGCGCCGGCGCCGGGCTCGACGTCGGACGCGGGCACGGGCCGATCGACCACTTCGCCGGGCTGTGGAGCCGCGGTGGGCTGGAGACGGCGCCGACCATGGACGAGATCCGGGCCGAGTGGTGGGCGGACATCGCGACCGTCCGCGCCGACATCGACGCGCTGCCGTTCGTGCGTACGCTCGCCGACGGCACCCTGCCGGATGCCGCCTTCCGCTTCTACCTCGCGCAGGACGCGCTGTACCTGCGCGACTACGCCCGGCTGCTCGCCGAGGCCTCGCGTCTCGCGCCGACCTCCGCCGAGCAGGACTTCTGGGCGCGCGGGGCCAGCGGGGCGATCGCGGGGGAGCTCGCACTGCACGCCTCCTGGCTGACGCCGGAGGAGGGGATCGCCGCGTCCACCTTCTCCGCGCGCCCGGAGCCGGCGACGACGGCATACCTCGATCACCTGGGATCCGTGGCCTTCGCCGGCGACTACGCCGAGCTCATCGCCGCGATCCTGCCCTGCTATTGGCTGTACGCGGATCTCGGCACCCGGCTGCACGCGGGCGAGCTCGGCGAGCGGGCACTCGACCCCGCGCACCCCTATGCCTCATGGCTGAGCACCTATGCCGATCCGGTGTTCGCCGAGGCCACGCGCGAGGCGATCGTGCTCGTCACCCGGGCGGCGGCCGCGAGCGACGCGGCGACGCGCGAGCGGATGCGCGCCGCCTTCGTGCGATCGGCCGAGCACGAGCGCGCGTTCTTCGCCGCGCCGCTGGCCGGGAGGGAGTGAGCCGGGCCGCCGGCCGGGAGAGACCGAGCCGGGCCGGCGGCCGGGAGGGACCGACGAGGGTCGTCCGGGATGACCGGCGACGGGCGGGACGACGTGAGCCGGACGGCGCCCGCGCCCTCCGCACCCCGTGCGAGGGGAGCTGCCGGGGCGACGACCGGTTCCGCGGATCCCCTCCTCGCCCTGACGGCGCTCCTCTGCGCGGGCGGCCGGCGGCTCTCCGCCGCCCGAGGGACGATTTGCGGGAACGGCACCCGGCCCGTTAGTGTCTCGGCATGCCTTCGGCCCCCCGGATCCCGACGCCGCTCGTCCCGAGCGTCTCCGAGGTGCGCCGACGCCGCGGTCTCCGCCGACTCTCGGCGGCCCCCGCGCTCCTGCCCTGACGGTACTGATCCCGAAGGCACGGCTCTCGTCCGGAGAGCGGCAGATGCGCCGGTGCCGCCGCCCCGGCCCCTGCACCTGCGACCTCTAAGGTAGAAACCATGACGCACTCCGTCGCCGTCTCCGGCGCCTCCGGCTACGCGGGAGGCGAGATCCTCCGCCTGCTCGCCGACCACCCCGACGTCGAGATCCGCACGGTCACCGCGCACTCGAACGCCGGCCAGCCGCTCATCGAGCACCAGCCGCATCTGCGCTCGCTCGCGCATCTCACCCTGCGGGAGACCACGCCCGAGATCCTCGCCGGGCACGACATCGTCTTCCTCGCGCTGCCGCACGGCCAGTCCGGTCAGTACACCGACGCCCTCGGCGACGTCCCCCTGGTCATCGACGCGGGCGCCGATCACCGGCTCGCCTCCGCCGAGGCGTGGGACGCCTTCTACGGCGGTGCCTTCCACGATCCGTGGACCTACGGCGTGCCGGAGCTCCTCGTGGACGGGGGTGCGGGCACCGGGGCGAGCGGAGCCAAGCAGCGGGAGGTCCTGCGCGGGGCGACCCGGATCGCCGCTCCCGGCTGCAACGCCTCGACCGTCAGCCTGAGCCTCGCCCCGGGGATCGCCGCCGGGGTGATCGACCCGTCGGACATCGTGACGGTGCTCGCCGTGGGGCCTTCGGGCGCCGGCAAGAGCCTGAAGTCGCACCTCCTCGGCAGCGAGCTGATGGGCACCGCCAACCCCTACGCGGTGGGCGGCACCCACCGGCACATCCCGGAGATCCGGCAGGCGCTCGCGGGCGCCGCCGGCCGCGCGGTCACCGACCCCGGCATCCGCATCTCCTTCACCCCCGTGCTCGTGCCCATGAGCCGGGGGATCCTGGCCACCTCCACCGCGCCGATCGCCCCGGGCGTCTCCGACGCGGAGATCCGGGCCGCCTGGGAGTCCGCCTACGGCGACGAGCGGTTCGTGCAGCTGCTGCCCGCGGGCTCCTTCCCCCGCACCGCCGACGTCCTCGGCGCGAACACCGCCCTCCTGGGGCTCGCGATCGACCGGGCGGCGAACCGCGTCACCGTCGTCGCCGCCGTCGACAACCTCGTCAAGGGCACCGCCGGTGCCGCCATCCAGTCCATGAACATCG
>JBEBWQ010000197.1:0-4661 GCA_040392075.1 Microbacterium sp. | reverse complement strand
TCGCGTTCCCCGGGCGCTTCCGCCGGGCCGTCGCGCAGGTGCGCGGGTACCTCCGCGACCGGGGCGTGGACCAGGTGACCGGCTTCGGCGGCTACGCGTCGGCGCCGGCCTACCGCGCCGCGCGCCGCGAGGGCATACCGGTGATCGTGCACGAGGCGAACGCCCGGCCGGGGCTCGCGAACGTGCTCGGCGCGCGGGGAGCGGCCGCGGTGGGCGTCGCCTTCCCCGGGACGCCGCTGCGCGGGGCCGAGGTGGTGGGCATGCCCCTGCGGCGGGAGATCGTCGATCTCGACCGGAGGGCGGCCCGCGGGGAGGCCGCGGATTACTTCGGGCTCGACCCCGCCCGCCCGGTGCTGCTGGCCTTCGGCGGCTCCCTGGGGGCGCAGCGGCTGAACGAGGCGCTGGCCGGCTCCTGGCAGGACGTGCTCGCCACCGGCTGGCAGCTCCTGCACATCACGGGGGAGCGCAGCGACCTCGCCGATCCCGGCGTCCCCGGCTATGCGCTGCTGCGCTACGTCGACCGGATGGACCTCGCCTTCGCCCTCGCCGATCTCATCGTCTCCCGTGCGGGGTCGGCGACGGTCAGCGAGATCAGCGCGCTCGGCCTTCCCGCCGTGTACGTGCCGTACGCCGTGGGCAACGGCGAGCAGCGCCGCAACGCCGCGTCCGCGATCGACGCGGGCGCCGCCCTCCTCATCGACGACGCCGACTTCACCCCCGACGCCGTGCGCACGCGGGTGGTCCCGCTCCTCCTGGACGCGCCGCGCCGGGCCGCGATGACCGCTGCCGCCGAGCACGCCGGCATCCGCACCGGCACTGAGAATCTCATCGCCCTGATCGACCGGGTCCTCGCCGCGCGCTGACGGCGCTGAGCGGCCTGCCCCCGTCGCTCCGCGCACGACGGGACTTGCCCGCCTGGCATCGTCCCACCGCCGGTGAGGTCGTCCGAGAACAGGACAGTCGCCCCAGAACCCGTCGATCCCCAACGATTTCTCCTGTTCTCGAGCGAGCAGCCTGTCCTCGGGAACGCCTGTCCTCGGGAACGAAGTGGCACCGACTCCGGCACGTGGTGCGGACCTGCCCCCTCGCCGCGGGGGGAGAGGCCCTGCGTTCCTGCCCGCAGCCGGAGCTCCGGCCCCGCATCCGCAGGCAGCACCGCGGATCCCCCGTGTGGCGCGCCGGGAGACGCACCGCGCCCGGTGCGTTCTCGCCTGCGTTCCGCAGACGCGCAGCCGACGACGGGGTGCGCTCGCGCCGGCGGAGGACAGGACGCAGCGCCCGAAGACGGCGGCGCGGTGGTCGCTGCCGAGGTTCGCAGGAGTGCCGACGTAGGATGTCCAGGACATGATTCGACCCGATCTCTCCCTCCCGATCCCCGACACCATCACCCGGGCGCACTTCGTCGGCATCGGCGGGTCGGGGATGAGCGGCCTCGCCCGGATGTTCCTCGACGCCGGGATCTCAGTCTCCGGCTCCGACCGCGACGACTCCGCCGCGTTGCGCGCGCTCGCCGATGCCGGGGCGGAGGTGCACGTCGGCCACGACGCGGCGCACCTGGGAGACGCGGACACCGTGATCCACACCGGTGCGATCTGGCCGGAGAACCCCGAGTACGTCACGGCGAAGGAGCGCGGGCTCCACGTCATCCACCGTTCCCAGGCGCTGCACTGGCTCACCCGCGGACGGCGGATCGTCTCGGTGGCCGGCGCGCACGGCAAGACGACCTCCACCGGCATGATCGTCACGGCGCTGCGCGCGCTGGACGCCGATCCCAGCTTCGTCAGCGGCGGGGTGATCGGCGACCTCGGCGTCTCCAGCGGCACCGGCACGGGCGAGATGGTCGTGATCGAGGCCGACGAGTCCGACGGCACGTTCCTGCTCTACGACACCGCCGTGGCGCTGGTGACCAACGTCGACCCCGACCACCTCGACCACTACGCCGACGAGGACGCGTTCCACGCGGCGTTCGCGCGTTTCGCCGCGGGCGCCCGCGAGGCGATCGTGCTCTCCAGCGACGACCCGGGCGCGCAGAGACTCCACCGCGCTCTCCAGGACGGCGTCCCGGGGCAGCCCGGAGCTCTCACCGGGCAGCGGGTGCTGAGCTTCGGCACGGCTGCCGACGCCGATGTGCGGGTGAGCGGCATCGTCACCGACGGACCCGTGCGCGCGACGCTGCACCATGCGGGGGAGAGCGCGGAGATCGCGCTGCGGGTCCCCGGCGCGCACAACGCGATCAACGCGGCCGGTGCCGTCGCGGTGCTCATCGCGCTCGGGTACGGCCTTGTCGAGTCCGTCCGCGCGGTGGAGGGCTTCGCCGGCACGGTGCGGCGCTTCGAGCTGCACGGCATCGAGCGCGGCGTGAGCGTCTACGACGACTACGCCCATCACCCCACCGAGGTGCGCGCGGCACTCGAGGGCGCGCGGACGGTGGTCGGGGCAGGGCGGATCATCGCCATCCAGCAGCCGCACACCTACTCGCGCACCCAGCACATGTACCGCGAGTTCGCGGAGGCGCTGGAGGAGCTCGCCGACCACACGGTCATGCTCGACGTGTACGGTGCGCGCGAGGACCCGGTGCCCGGGGTGACCGGCGCGCTCGTCGCCGGTGCCTACGCCGACCCGCAGAACGTGCACTTCGTGGCCGACTGGCAGGAGGCGGCCGACTACACCGCGAGCATCGCGCGCGAGGGCGACTTCGTCATCACCCTCGGGTGCGGCAACGTATACCTCATCATCCCGCAGGTGCTCGACGCCCTGCGCCGCACGACCGGAGCCTAGGATGCGCCGGCCCGCCCCGCTGCCCACTCCGGCGGACCGCCCGGCCGAGGAGCGGACCGCCCGGGACCGCTCGGCGGGGGACCGCGTGCTGCCGGAGAGCAGGGTGCCGCTGCGGATCCCTGCGCCGGACCCGCGCGTCTCCGCGACCGACGCGCCGCGGCCGGGGGAGCGGCGCCCGTCATCGGGAGCGCCGCCCGCACCCGCGGGACCCCCATCGGCACCGAGCGCGGATGGCGCACCGGTGATCGCCCCCGAGTGGGCCGAGACCGTTCCGCTCGACCCCCTCCCGCTGCGCGCTGTCGGGGACGGCGCCGCGACGGAGGCCGTCGACCCTCCGACAGGCGCCCGCGCCGCCGAGAGCGCGGACGACGAGGACGAGACGCTCGGCGCCCGCGATCTCTGGCGGGCCACCCGTGCGCGCCGCCGGGTGCTGCGCAGCGAGATCCGGCGGTTCACCGGCCGTGCGCGCCGCCGCCGCTGGACCTGGATCGGCGCGCTCAGCGCGGTGGTGCTGCTCGTCCTCGGCAGCATCGGGATCGCATACAGCCCGCTCTTCGCGGTGGAGAGGATCACGGTGGAGGGAGCGGCGACGATCGATCCGTCCCTCATCGAGGGCGCGCTGGCCGATCAGGTCGGCCGTCCGCTCGCGCTGGTGGATCAGAGCGCGGTCAAGGCGGCGCTGCTGGCATTCCCGCTGATCGAGACCTACGCGCTGGAGGCGCGCCCCCCGCATGACCTCACCGTGCGGATCGTGGAGCGCACCCCGGTCGGCGTCTTCGCCTCGCCGGCCGGCTACACCCTCGTGGACGCGGCGGGCGTCACGCTCGCCACGACGCCGGAGATCCCGCCCGGGCAGCCGCTGCTGGAGATCGCCGGGGGGACGGGATCCGCGGCGTTCGCATCCGCCGGGCGCGTGATCCGCTCGCTGCCGGCGGAGGTGCGCGCCCAGGTGACGGGGGTCGCGGCCGGCACGGCCGACGACGTCACGCTCACCCTCGCCGGCGGCGCGACGGTGCTGTGGGGGAGCGCGGACCAGTCGGCGCACAAGGGCCTGGTGCTCGCGCAGGTGATGCAGGCCCGCCCGCCCGGCGACGCGTCGTTCTACGACGTCTCCTCGCCCGAGGCCGTCGTCGTCGGCTGAGCGCGCACGAGAACAGGGCCCGATTCCGCCGACACGCGCGTGTCGGCCGCCCTGGGGGAGGGGTCGGCAATAGCGTCGTCCGTGAGAACGCACAATCCGGTAATACCTTACACCTCAACTTGAAGTTTAGGGTTTATCGAGAGTTTATTGTGACCCAGGCTCGAACATTCGGAGGCCGCACCCATGAGCCAGAACCAGAACTACCTCGCCGTCATCAAGGTGGTCGGTGTCGGCGGCGGCGGCGTGAACGCCGTCAACCGCATGATCGAGCTCGGCCTGCGCGGGGTGGAGTTCATCGCGGTGAACACCGATGCGCAGGCGCTGCTCATGAGCGACGCCGACGTGAAGCTGGACATCGGGCGCGAGCTGACCCGTGGTCTGGGCGCCGGCGCCGACCCGGAGATCGGCCGTCGTGCCGCCGAGGACCACGCCGAGGAGATCGAGCAGGCCATCACCGGCGCCGACATGGTGTTCGTCACCGCCGGCGAGGGCGGCGGCACCGGCACGGGCGCGGCACCGGTCGTCGCGCGCATCGCGAAGTCGATCGGCGCCCTCACCATCGGCGTCGTCACCAAGCCGTTCTCGTTCGAGGGCCGTCGCCGGCAGAGCCAGGCCGAGGCCGGCGTCGCGATCCTCAAGGAGGAGGTGGACACCCTCATCGTCGTGCCGAACGACCGGCTGCTGGCCATCAGCGACCGCGGCATCTCGATGATCGAGGCCTTCGCCACCGCCGACCAGGTGC
>JBEBWQ010000196.1:0-4662 GCA_040392075.1 Microbacterium sp. | reverse complement strand
CCCGCACATGACCGTCGCCGAGAACATGGGCTTCGCCCTGAAGATCGCCGGCGTCAAGAAGGAGGAGCGCGCCGCGCGGGTGCTCGAGGCCGCGAAGCTGCTGGACCTGGAGCCCTACCTGGACCGCAAGCCCAAGGCCCTCTCCGGAGGCCAGCGGCAGCGCGTGGCGATGGGCCGCGCGATCGTGCGGTCGCCGCAGGTGTTCCTCATGGACGAGCCGCTGTCGAACCTCGATGCGAAGCTGCGCGTGCAGACCCGCACCCAGATCGCCTCGCTCCAGCGCCGCCTGGGGGTGACCACGGTGTACGTGACCCACGACCAGACCGAGGCGCTGACCATGGGCGACCGGATCGCGGTGCTCAAGGACGGCGTCCTACAGCAGGTGGGCACTCCCCGGGATCTGTACGAGAAGCCGAACAACGTCTTCGTCGCGGGCTTCATCGGCTCGCCCGCGATGAACCTGTTCGCCGCGCCCGTCGTCGAGGGCGGCGTGAAGATCGGCACCGCCGATGTCGCCGCCCCCACCGCGGGCTTGGCCGGCCCGACCGCGACCGTGGGCATCCGTCCCGAGGACCTCGAGCTGGCGCCGGCGGACGGCCTGGGCCTGGCCGTCACGATCGACCTGGTCGAGGAGCTCGGCGCCGACGGCTACCTCTACGGTCACGCCATCGACGCCGAGGGGACACGCACCGACATCGTCGCCCGTGTGGACGGCCGCCGCCACCCGCAGGCGGGCGAGACCGTCGTCCTCGCCCCGACCCCCCAGCACGTGCACCTGTTCGACCCGGTCTCCGGTGAGCGCGTCACCGGCTGAGCTCGGCAGCGCACGACGGCCCGTCCCTGATTCGTCAGAGACGGGCCGTCTCTCGTCCCGCCCCCGGATCGCAGAGCCGGGCCTCCTTCGGGAACGCGCCGGATCCGCGCCGGGAGGATGCCATTCCGCGGGACGGGGCGACGGCCGCCGGCCCCGTAACCCGGTGTTCACCGAAGCTTCCGATCCGGTACCGGTGATCTCGTAATTGCGCGTCACCTGACGCCGCTGCAATGGGGACGTCCCCGGAACCTCCCCTTCGAAAGGCAGCACCATGCGTCTGCGCACTCCCCTGATCGTCGGATCCCTGCTGGCCGGATCCGCCCTCCTCCTCGCCGGCTGCGCGTCGAGCCCCGCCGGCGCCTCGTCCGGCGACGAGGTCATCCGCCTCGCCACCCTGCCCCTCACCGACGACCCGAGCGTGGTGACCCCGGTCGAGGCGCTGAAGGAGCTCCTCGAGGAGGAGACCGGGATGACGGTCGAGATCACCGACGTCCCCAACTACTCCGCCGTCATCGAGGCGATCCGCGCCGGGCACGAGGACATCGGCTTCATGAGCGGCTTCCCCTCCGCGCTCGCCGTGAACACCGGCGAGGTCGACTCGCTCGTCGCCTGGCCCGGCAAGGACGAGCCGGTCTCGACCTGCATCGTCCTGGCCGACTCGCCCCTGAAGAAGCTGACGGACATCACCGCCGACACGACGGTCGCCTTCGCGGACCCGGCGTCGAGCTCCGGCTTCTTCATGCCCACGCACATGCTCTACGAGGCGGGCCTCACCGCCGACGAGGACTTCACGCCCCTCTTCTCCGGCGGTCACGACCGCAGCTTCATCGCGCTGCAGCAGGGCCAGGCCGACGTCGCATGCACCTCGACGATCTTCCCGGCGATGGCCGGCAAGGGCGACCCGATGTTCCCCTTCGAGAAGGGCGAGACCCGGTCGATCGGCGAGAGCATCAGCATGCCGATCGCGGTGAGCTTCCTCGGCAACCCGCACATGAGCGAGGCCAAGCGCGCCGCTCTGCTCTCGGCGATCCCCGCGGTCTTCTCCGACGAGAACCGCGACGCGCTCGGCCTGTACATGCAGGCCATGCCCGAGGGCATCGAGCCGATCATCGAGCCGAGCCGCGACATGTTCCGCCCGTTCGTCGACATCGCCGCGGTCGCCGGCGTCGACATCTCGGACCTCGGCTGACTGGAAGCGCGAACAGGAGAAGCGAAGATGAGCGCCTCCGTCCCGGCCGTGCTGACCGCACCGCTGCCGATCGTCGCCCCCTCACCGCCGCCGCAGAAGACGCCCGATCCGCTGGTCCGGATCCGCGACCTGACGGTGCGGTACTCCGCGGACGCGCCCCTCGTCCTCGATGGCGTCCACCTCGACCTGGTCCCGGGCGAGACCGTCGCGCTGCTCGGCTCGTCCGGATCGGGCAAGTCGACCCTGATGAAGGCGCTGACCGGATTCGCCCCGATCACCTCCGGCGAGGTCCGCGCCGGGGACTTCGACGTCGCGCACCTGCAGCGCGGGCAGCTGCGCCACCTGCGCTCGCACGTGGGCCAGGTGTTCCAGCAGTTCAACCTGGTCGGGCGCCTCAGCGTGCTGACGAACGTGCTCAGCGGGTCGCTCCACCGCGCAGGACCCCTCACCCTGCTCGGGACGTTTCGCAGCGCCGACCGGAGGCGCGCCCTCGAGCTGCTCGACCGCGTCGGCATCGCCCACAAGGCGAAGGACGAGGCCCGAACGCTCTCCGGCGGGCAGCAGCAGCGGGTCGCGATCGCGCGGGCGCTCATGCAGAGGCCGAAGCTCATCCTCGCCGACGAGCCCGTCGCCTCGCTCGACCCGAAGATGAGCCGCTCCGTGCTGGAGCTGCTGCAGTCGATCGCGCGCGACGAGGGGATCCCCGTGCTGGTCAGCCTGCACGTGGTCCCGCTCGCCCTGGCCCATTCCGACCGCATCGTCGGCCTGCGGCACGGCGAGATCGTCGTCGAGGGCCGGACGGCCGACCTCGACGCGGAGCAGCTCGCCCCCGTGTACGAGATCGACGACGAGGAGGACGACTGATGTCGACGATCGAGACGCAGAGCATCCCGGTCCGGAAGGAGCCGCGCCCGCCGCGTAGGAAGGGCGCGCCGTCGACGCAGCTGGACCCGCGCGATCGCGAACGCCTGGAGCGTGCGTTCACGGTCCCCCGGGCCCGTTTCATCGTGGGCGCCGTCCTCGGCCTCGCCCTGGTGGTGTGGTCGGCCAACGGTGCGCAGTTCGACTTCCTCAAGCTCGGCGAGGGGGCGACGAACATGGGCGGCTTCGTGGCGCGCATGTTCCCGCCGGACTTCACGAAGTTCCCGCTCATCTTCCGGCTGCTGGTCGAGACGCTGCAGATGGCGATCGTCGGCACCGTGCTCGGCGCGATCCTGTCGCTCTTCATGGCCTTCGGCGCGGCGAGCAACATCGCGCCGAGATGGCTCTACTACGCCTGCCGGTGGACGATGAACATCATCCGCTCGCTCCCCGACCTCGTCATCGCGCTGATGTTCGTCTCGGCCGTGGGGCTCGGTCCCTTCGCCGGCATCCTCGCCATGACGATCGGATCCATCGGATCCATCGGCAAGATCTTCGCCGAGGCCATGGAGGCGGTCGACCGCGGACCGATCGTCGCCATGGAGTCGGTGGGCGCGTCGAAGCGGCAGGTCGTCCAGTACGCGATCGTGCCGCAGGCACTGCCCATGCTCACCAGCTACACGCTGCTGCTGTTCGAGGGCAATGTCCGCGGCGCCACCATCCTCGGCCTGGTCGGCGCCGGAGGCATCGGCCTCGAGCTCACCACCGCCATGAACCGCTACGAGTACGGCCACCTCGCTGCCATGGTCATCTGCATCATCGTGCTCGTCACGGTGATCGACCAGATCAGCGCCATCATCAGGAGAAGGATCACATGACACTCATCGACGCCCCCGCGCTCACCCTCTCGACCCCCGTCAACCTGCGCGATCTGGGCGGGACCCCGGTCGCCGGCGGCGTGATCGCCCCCGGCTTCGCGATCCGCAGCGACGATCTCGCGACCATCACCGACGACGCGGCCGACCGGCTCGTCCAGGACGGCCTGCGCAGCGTCATCGATCTGCGCTCGCGCAACGAGGTGCACGCGACGGGACGAGGGCCGCTCTTCGACCGGGACGTGACCTATCACCACGTGCCCCTGATGACCTCGATCGGAGACCCTCTGAGCACGGCGACGGAGGCCGCGATCGTCGCCGCCGCAGCGGTGCCGCTGCGCACCCTCGCCGACATGCCGCCGATGAGCGAGCTCTACGTCTCACGGTTCGAGACCACGGGCCGCACGATCGTGAGCGCGCTGGCCATCATGGCGCACACCGAGGGGGCCACGGCCTTCCACTGCGCGGCGGGCAAGGATCGCACCGGCGTGATCGCGGCGGCCCTCCTGCTCGCGCTCGGCGCCGACGACGACACCGTCATCGCCGACTACCGGGCGACGTACCGGAACCTGCCGGCGATCATGGAGCGGGTGAGCGGCTACATGCGCCCGGTGATGGCGCTGTCGGGATTCGACCTCGACGCGCTCCAGGAGCAGGAGGAGGGCGACTCCGCCCGCGACGAGCAGGCGATGGCCGACACCCTGGCCACCCTGCGCGAGCGCCACGGCGACCCCCTCGCCCCGCTGCGCGCGGCGGGGCTGAGCGCGGCGCTCGTCGACGCCCTGCGCGAGCGAGCGCTGGCCTGATGGCGCGGACCGGCGACGCACCCGGCGCGCGCGGGTCCGCCGCCGCTGAGCGACCGGTTCGGGCCGGGACCGCGGGACGCACGTCGGACCGCGGTCCCGGGCGTCCGCGCAACGAGG
>JBEBWQ010000195.1:0-4665 GCA_040392075.1 Microbacterium sp. | reverse complement strand
GGTCGGCGACGAGCGCGCGCAACCGCTCCCGGCGGACCCGGAAGAGCGGCAGGATGTCGTCCACCCGGTGCGCGCTGCGGCTGCCGTCGCCGAGGATCAGCTCCACGTCGTCCGAGCGGGGGATCTCGAGCCGGTCGAGCTGCGCGACGTAGGCCGCCACCTGGATGAGCGCGGTGCTGCGCGCATGGCGGGCGAGCTTGGTGTCCTGCACCCGCCAGCGCCCGTCCGGGTCGCGGAGCAGGAAGTCGGCGAACCCGACGAACTCGTCCGTGGCGAACGCCGCCTGGAACACCACCGCCGGTCCCGCCTCCGGCCCGAGACGCAGCGTCTCCTCCGTGGCGACGACCGCGGCGGCGAGGCCCTCCGCATCCGCCGAGGAGACCCGGGCGATCTCGGCGACCCGCTCCTCGCCGAAGCGCGTGCGGTACTCGGCGAGCACTCGCGTCTCGTGCACCTCGCCGAGGGCGATCGCCCGCTCCAACGTCGGATCCTCCGGCTCCTCCACCGCCGGCACGCGGCCCAGCCGGGCATCGATCGCCCGCGCCCAGGCGAACTCGCACTCCGCCGCCCGGGTGAGGTCGCTGGCGCTCCACACCGCACGCTGCTCCGCCTCGATGATGCGCATGCCGCTCCCGTCCGCCCGTTCCTCGTGGGCTCTTCGACCCTATCCGCGACCGCCGACACTGCTCGCCCGTCCCGAGATCTCCGCGCTCCGTCCTGCCCGTGCTCCCCTCCGAGAACAGGACAGTCGCCCCAGAGCCCGTCGATTCGAGACGAATCCTCCTGTTGTCGGGCGAACGGCCTGTTCTCGGCACGCCTCTTCTCCGGGAAGAAGCGGTACCGGCTCCGGACGTCGGCGACAGAACGGAGGCGGTGACGCCACCCCGTCGACGCCCTCGCCCAGACCGGCGACGCGTCCGCACCGCGGATCGACGAAGGCACCTGGTCCTGGCTGCCAGAAGAGGTCGCTCCCCTTGCTGAATCGCGCCGTCCTCCCGCCCCGACCGGACGCGCCGCGCCCGCGGGGCAGGAGAGACAGCGGACGGCGACCCGGACGATCCGCGAGGGTTGCTTTCGCCCCCGGGGTCGCTATGGTCGGGGGTATCGCCTCGACCACGCTGCGAGGCGCACCGGAGAGGGGTCGGGATGACGGTACGGGCTCTGCGTGTGCTTCTCGGCGCTTTCGCGCTGGTGGTCATCGCGCTCATCATCTGGGTGGACCTGGCCACCGACCTCTGGCAGAAGTACGTGATCATCTCGGGCCTCGCCGGAGGGCTCATCACCTTCGTGCTGACCACCCTCGTGGTCGAACGGATCATCGCCCGGGCCGATCACGAGCGCTGGGAGCCGGTGACGCACCTGGCGCTCGGCGACCTGCGGCGCCGGCTCGCAGAAGAGCCGGGCACCCCGCGGGCACGCCGCCTTCCCGACCCGAGATCGGCGGTGCCCGTCGACAGTGCCGCGATCACCGCGCTCCTGGAGACCGTCGACGACGAACGCGATCTGCTGATCGCGAGCCTCGCCCGCTGGAGCGCCTTCCTCTCCTCCAGCGCGGACGTGACGGAGATCATGGACGGCATCGCCCAGGTCGCCCTGCGCCTGGACGCGATCGACAACCATGCCCGCGAGCTGCGCGCCTTCGACGACCGGTCGGATGCGCACCGGGCCGGCCTCGACGCGGTGCGCGCCGAGATCATCGCCTATCACGGAGCGGCCGACACCCTCGTGGCGCGGATCGACACGGCCCTGTGTGCCCACGCCTCCGGGGACGGGGAGCGCATCCCGGCCTGAGCGCACCGGATCCCGGCGCCCCGCCCCGGTCGCGCGGACGGAGGCGGCAGCGCTCCCCCGCACGAGACGGCAAGGCCGACCGGGGTGCCCTGCCCCTCAGGCCGGGTTCGCCGGGCGGCGGAGGAACCTCCTCGTCTCCGGATGGACGGTGAAGTAGTCGCCCGGGCCGCCACCGCGCAGCAGCGGTTCGACATCGCTCGTGTCGAAGGCATCGTCACGGAGCGCCTCCCTGCGGATGTGCACCTGGACGGCCTCGCCCAGCACGAGCCACGTCTCGATCGGATCCCCCGCCGCGGTGCGCAGCTGCCGGACGTCGGTGACGACGCACTCGAGACTGGCCGGCGCCTCGGCGACGCGGGGAGGACGCACCCGGACCGACGGCAGGGGCGTGAGCCCGGCCAGCGGGAACTCGTCGACGTCGCGCGCGACCTCGGCCGAGGTGGCGTTCACCCTCTCGATGAGGGGCATCGTCGCGAGGTTCCACACGAACTCGCCCTGCTCGGCGATGTTGGCGACCGAATCCTTCCACCCGATGCTGGCGAATCCGATGATGGGCGGACGGTAGTTGAAGAGGTTGAAGAAGCTGTACGGGGCGAGGTTGACCTCCCCCGCCGCGCTGAGCGAGGAGATCCAGCCGATGGGACGCGGCGCCACGAGCGAGCCGATCGGGTCGTGCGCCAGCCGATGCCCCTGCGCGGGATCGTAGGAATGATACATGTCCATCGTCTTCTCCTCGCTGCCGGAGTGCGGGGCCGCTCATCGGGGCGGATCCGTGCGTGTCGACCTTAGCGGAGCCGCACGGCCACGCGTCTCCGACGCGCACCTCCGCCGGCATGCCTCGCTCTCCCCGCCGCCGATGCCCGGCTCCGCCCGCGCCGGCACCGACGGGAGAGCTCGCGGACGCAGGCCACCGATAGCACTCCTCGCGCAGAGTGATGCCGCGCTCGACCCATCCCTTCCGCGCAGCGAGCATGCCGGCCCAGCTCGCACGTTGTCGAAGGCGTGCTCGCACCGCACACGGTCTCCGGCGCACCCGGCGAACCACCCTCGGGCCCGGGACGAAGGGCGACAAGACCTGCCGCGCAGGAAGGATGATCGAGACCCCGGCGATTCACGACACCGTTGACGGGGACGGCAGCATCATTCTCGACCGGTCGGGCCCCGACCGGGAAGGGGCCCGGACCCGACCTCGCTACAGGATCACCAGGGGCGCGCCACTTCGGCGTGCGTCCGCAGGATTCCCTCGGTCGTGCCCTCCGGCGCACGGCCGATGCCGCACTCCGTGCCGACACCGAAGTCCGTGACGAACTTCGAGGCCGCGTCGATACGGTGCTGCGCACCCTCGGCGCCGTCTTCGCGATGCACGAGTCCGAGGTACAGCTCGGTGTCCTCCGGCAGCGCGAGGGAGGCCAGTGGCGCGTAGTAGGCCTCGTCGGTGCGCTCGATCGGCACGGGCAGGTGCAGCCACGTGAGCGGGCGGGGCGCGGCCGCGAACAGAGCATTGGCGAAGGTCACGAGGTGGGCGGTGTCGGTCGGCTCGATGAAGTGCTTCTCGTTCGCGTCCCCGTAGCAGAGATGGAACCCGAGCTCGACGTCGGCTGGCACCTGTGCGGCCTGCTCGACGGCACGCTCGATCACGCCCGGCCAGACATCGCCCCACCACGAGCTGAACTGCGAGCCGAACTCGTTTCCATAGGTCGCGGCCTCGATGATCCCGAACTCGACGGCGACGTCCCACTGAATGGCGAGGTCCTCGTGCGGGATCGCTTCAAGGATCTCGGCGAGCTCCGCATAGAGTGCGTCGCGGTAGAGCCGCTCGATGACGGCGCGATCGGCACCCTGGAAGAACACCGAGACGACAGCGACCGGCGTCGGCAGCGACACCTGGAAGCGCACCCCCGCCGGGACGGCACCCTCGGCGCGAAGTCGGGTGAACAGCGCGTAGGACTCCTTGGCCGCGGCCGCGTAGCCCAGGGCGGGGAGCGTGAGGGATGACGCATCCACACCGTCGGCGATGCGCAGGCCACGCGCATCGAGGTGACGGATCATGATGGGCTCATCGCCCACACGCTCCAGACCCTCGGCTTTGCCGAGAACGTCCGCCTGGAAGATGATCCAGTGGTAGCGGTCGCCGACCTCGCCATCGGGGATGCGCTTGAGCTGCCCGCCGAGGATCTCAGCGGCCGTGCGGATGGTGGTCTCGGCGTCGTCGTAGTTCACGCTGCCGACCAGAAGGGCGCCTTGGGGCTGTGCCATGTTCGTATCGCTTTCGCGTCGGGGAGGAAGCCATCGACTTCCCCGGCCGTCATCGGGAAGTCGCAGTCCGTGCCCGGGGTGCCAGAGGGCGTCCGAGCGCGAGGCCTCGCGTCAGCCTGCGATGGATTCCATCGTGACACCGACCGGGGCGGCACGGGAAATCACCCGACATGGAATGTCATGGACAGGCCGCTGTCAGAGTGCGTCACGGGCAGACGCGGACCCGGCGCCCCTCGAAGCTGACGATGTCACCCGGCTGCAACTGCCGTCCCCGACGGCGATCGACCTCGCCGTTCACGCTCACATCGCCGTCGACGATCGCCTCCTTCACATCTCCCCCGGAGTCGAGGAGCCCGGCGAACTTCACGAACTGCCCGAGGCGAATGACCTCGCCACCGATCGGGATGTCTTCGATCGGTGCGAGGTTCGTCATCCCCGAATGCTAGCCGACCGGCTCCACCCCGAGTCGATAGCACTGCCCGACGTCCCTGGCCACGACGTGGATCAGCCCAGCTGGACCGTCCGGCCCCCGCGGCGTGGGCCCACGAAGGCTCAAGGAACGACCTCCGGTACCGGAGAACGTGAAGGGGCCCCCCCGTGGGGGGGGCCGTAACAATA
>JBEBWQ010000194.1:0-4710 GCA_040392075.1 Microbacterium sp. | reverse complement strand
GACCCGCCTGTCCGTGAGGAGCGCCGCCATGCCGCCGAACCCTCCGGCCGCCGCCGTGGCGCGCATTCTCGCGCAGATCGACGAGCACGCCGACGATCTGCGCGCCGACGCCGTCCACTCGGATCTGACGGGTCGCACGAGTGCCACGATCGCAGCCTTCCTCGACCGCAGCGGCTGTCTGCGCATCACCGGGGAGGAGAGGTCCGGCGGCCTCGGAGAAGGGGCGGGCACCGTCGTGCGCATCGCCCATCGGCTTGCCCGCCATCATCCTTCGGCCGCCTGGAACGTCGTCGTGTCCACCTCGCACCTGGCCTCGGCGCAGAGCTTCGAGGGCAATCCCTTCGTCTCCGCGACCGACGGGCCGACACCGAGCCTGTGCGGGTCCTACGGGAGCCGTGACGCCGAGGCCCGTCACACTGCCGGCGGGCATCTCGTGACGGGCACCTGGGGGCCGGCCCCCAATGCCCAGCACGCGAGCTGGGCGACCATCGATGCGGCGCATGAGGAGTGGGGCCGCGTCATCATGATCGTGCCGACGGCGGACCTCACGGTGCACGAGACCTGGAGATCGCTGGGCCTGCGCGGCACCGCCAGTCACACGCTCGCCGCCGACGCCCTCTTCGTGCCCGAGGGCCGGCTCATGCCCGCCGAGCGCTTCTTCCTCGATGCCCCTCCGGGCAGCCCCCTGGCCATGCGCCAGCCGAAGCTCCTGCGCACCAGCACGGGACTCGCGGCCGTCGCCCTCGGGGCCGCACAGGCCTTCCGGGATCTCGTCGCCCGCCGGGGCGGCTTCTCACCGCAGACCTTCGGCACCGCGGACGGCCTCTCGCCCCACGGCGTGTTCGCCCACGCGCTCGGCGAGGCCGGCACCCGGCTGGACTCCGCCGAGGGCCTGCTGCGGGTCTCGGCGGACCGGCTCGACGAGGTCGCCCGCAACGGCGGCTCCCTGTCGCCGACCGACACCGTTCACATCCGGGCGCGACTGGGACGGGTCGTCCGCGACATCGCCGACGCCGTGCACGAGCTGGCCTTCCTGGCCGGTTCGGACCGCTCCGCGGAGGGGACCGAGATCGGCCGCCTCTGGCGCGACGTCCACGCCGCGCTCAGCCACGGCGCCCTGGCCCCTGCTCCGGGCTTCATCCGGCTCGGCGACCTCGACCTCACCACCGCCTGACCCTCGCCGCCACCCCGGCACCACCACGCCACCACAGAGAAGCAGAGACAGGACCACGACCGAGACCACCATCCCCCGCAGCGTGCTCATCTCCTCCGGCCTGGACGACCTGGAGGCGCAGAACCCCCTCATCCCCTCCCGCGTCACGCCGCATCTGACCCACGACGGGACCGGCTTCCGGGTGCGGCACCTCGCCTTCGATGCCGGGGCCGTGCTCCCCGCGCACAGCGCACCGCTCCCGGTGGTGATCACCGTCGTGGACGGTCGCGTCCTGTTCGAGGTCGACGGCATCACCCACGACCTCGCCCGGGGCGCCGTCATCATCGCCGATGCGCACGTGCCCCATGAGGTGCGGGCGCTGGAGCGGTCCCGCCTCATCCTCACCCTCGTCGGCTGACCCCGGCGGCCTCACACCGCCCGCTCCGATCCAGACCCCCACAGAAGAAGGAACCACTCCATGAGACTCACCCGATCGCATCGACCCGCCCTCCTGGTGGCCGCGCTGTCCGCCGCGCTGGCCCTGTCCGCCTGCGCCCCGAACACGGTCGAACAGCCGGGAACGACGACGGCGCCCGAGACGGCGGCCGGTCCTCGTACCGTCGTCGACCACGGCGGGAACGAGGTGATCCTCCCCGCCGAGATCACCCGCGTGGCCGTCGATGAGATCCCCATCGCCTCCACCTACCTCGCCTACTTCCACGGTGAGGCGCCCCACCTGGTGGGAATGTCACAGGGCGTCGTGTCGGCTCTCGAGAACACGGTCGCCGCCGCGATCGCCCCCGAGATCCTCGACGTCGACACCAGCTACTACAGCAACGGCGACCTCAGCACCGAGACGCTGCTCACGCTGGAGCCGGACGTCGTCCTCTACAACGCGAACAACGCCGAGCACCGGGAGATGTTCGAGGCGGCCGGCATCCCTGCCGTCGGGTTCAAGACGAGCGGCGACCCGGCGGAGGTCTACACCGAGTGGCTGCGTCTGCTGGAGGACGTCTTCGGCGAGCCCGGCAAGATGGACGAGGTCATCGCCTACGGCGCGGAGATCACGGCCGCGGCCCGCGCGCGCAACGCCGCGATCCCCGCGGACGAGCGCAAGAACGTGCTCATCGTCTTCCGCTACTCGCCCGGCACGCTCATGGTCGCCGGCGGAGCGCCCTTCTTCGGATCGTTCTGGCTGGAGACGGCGAACGCCGACAACGCCGCAGCCGAGACCACCCAGGGCCTGGCGCCTGTCACCGCCGAGCAGGTGCTGGCCTGGAACCCCGACACGGTGCTGGTCGGCGGGGCGGGCCAGGCGCAGATCACCCCGGCGACGATCATCGCGAACGCCGCGGAGGGCCTCGATCTCGGCTCGCTGGAGGCCGCGCGGACCGGCGAGGTGTTCTCCACGGGTCTGGGCATGTGGAGCTGGTTCACGCCGAACCCCGACGCCCCTCTCATCGCCACCTGGATCGGCGAGGCGATCTACCCGCAGCTGCAGGACCGGGAGGCCCTGGCGGCACTGACCCGGGAGTACTACGAGAAGCTGTACGGCTACGCGCTCAGCGACGCGGAGATCGACGCGCTCTATGCCGACTCGTTCGCTCAGTAGCCTCGCAGTTCGCGATGGGCGCCTGCGGGGATCCTTCCTGCTGGCGCTCATCGCGCTGCTGCTCGCCGTCTTCGCCGCGAGCCTCCTGTTCGGCCGGTACCCGCTGGCCCCCGCCGATCTCATCGCCACGATCGCCTCGAGGCTCGGCGGCGAGCCGGTGCCCGCACGCATGGACTCCGTCGTCTTCGGCATGCGGATCCCCCGCGCCCTGCTCGCCGCCTTCGTGGGGGCGGGGCTCGCGGTCGCGGGAGCGGCCTTCCAGAGCCTCTTCTCCAACCCGCTCGCGACCCCGGACACGCTCGGCGTGACCGCCGGCGCCTCCGTCGGCGCGGTGATCGCCCTGCTCGCGAGCCTCTCGCTGATCGGCGTCCAGCTGATCGCGCTGGTGTTCGGGATCGCCGCGGTGCTGCTCACGGTGCTCGTCTCCCGCAACCGCGGGCGCAGCAGCGTCGTCATGCTCATCCTCGCCGGAGTGGTCGTCGCGGCCATCGCCAACGCCGTCCTCTCCCTGCTCAAGCTCATCGCCGATCCCAACGACAAGCTTCCGCAGATCACCTATTGGCTGATGGGCAGCCTCGCGAGCGCCGACATGACCACGCTGGCACTGGGGGCACCGCTCATCGTCGCGGGCGTGGTCACCATCGTGGCCCTGCGGTGGCGGCTCAACGTGCTCGCGCTGGGCGACGACGAGGCGCGCGCCTCCGGGACGAACGTCCGCAGCGCCCGGGCCATGGTCATCGTCGCGGCGACGCTCATCACCGCCTCCTCCATCTCGATGTGCGGCCAGGTGGGCTGGATCGGGCTGCTCGTCCCGTACAGCGCCCGCATGCTCTGCGGGAACGACAACCGTCTGATCGTCCCCGTCAGCGTCGTGCTCGGAGCGATCTTCCTCATCGTCATCGACACCGCCGCGCGCAGCGCGCTGCCGTCCGAGATCCCGATCTCGGTGCTCACCGCCATCATCGGAGCACCGTTCTTCATCGTGCTCCTGCGCCAGACCGGGGGACGGTGGGCCGGATGAGCCTCGTCGTGGAGAACGGCTCCTTCGCCTACCCGCATCGCCCGCCGACGCTCGAGGACGTGTCGTTCACGGTCCCCCGCGGGCAGATGCTCGCCGTCCTCGGCCCCAACGGGGTCGGCAAGACGACGCTGCTGCGGTGCATGCTGGGCCTTCAGCGCTGGAGCACCGGACGGACGCTCCTGGACGGGGTCGACATCGCCTCGCTGCGCGGCGCCGACCGGTGGCGGCGCATCGGGTTCGTCCCGCAGGCCCGCAACGCCTCAGCGCTGTCGCTGACCGGACTCGACATGGTCACGATCGGACGGGCCTCGCACCTCGGCATGTTCGCCCAGCCGCGCCGCGCCGACCGGGAGCTCGCCGAGCACGTCATGTCCGGCATCGGCATCGGTCACCTGCGCCACACGGTCTGCGGCGAGATGAGCGGCGGTCAGTTCCAGATGATCCTCATCGCCCGCGCCCTCGCCGGCGAGCCGGAGGTGCTGGTGCTGGACGAGCCGGAGACCGGGCTGGACTTCCGCAACCAGCTCATCGTGCTCGATCTGCTCGATCGCCTGGTGCACGAGCAGGCGCTCGTCGCGGTGATGAACACGCACTATCCGACGCATGCGCTGCGCGTGGCGGATCAGGTGCTCCTGCTCTCGCGCGAGGCGGAGCCGGTGAGCGGCCCGACCGACGAGACCCTCACGGCCGCGCGACTGGGCCGGGCCTTCGGCGTGCGGGTCGAGGTGCTGGACCACGAGGTGGACGGGACCCGGCACCGCAGCGTGCTCGCGGTGGAGCTGGAGTGATCCCTGCGGGCGGATCGGCCGCCGTCCACATGCGGCGCCGGATGCTCGTGCGGCAGCGGGGCGCAGGAGACGAAGGACGCCGCGCGTCCGGATGTCACGGGGCGTCCGTCAGGGGTCAGGCGCCGGCGTTCCAGCG
>JBEBWQ010000193.1:0-4738 GCA_040392075.1 Microbacterium sp. | reverse complement strand
TGGCGCACGACGACGCCGATGCCCCACATCGTGCCGAACATCAGTGCGGTGAGCACCAGATCTCCCGCCCGCAGGCCGTCCCGCAGCGCATTGGGCACGGCGACGAGCAGCACCAGCACGGGCCCGGTGAGCCAGGGCACCCGCGCCCGTCCCACCAGGAAGAGCGCATGGGCCGCGGGCAGGACCATGTCGACGTTGCCCCAGCCCACCCCGGTCGCCCAGGTCGTCCAGGAGGCCGCGGCGACCCCCAGCGCGCCGGCGATCGGAAACCGGCGTGCGACGGCGGTGCCTGCCACGACCCACGGCACCGCCAGGAGCGCCAGTGGCGGCTGCCCGATCAGGAAGACCACTGTCCAGGCGCCGCAGACCACGGCGACGACTCCCGCGGGCACGGTCCGCGGCGAGGCGCGCGCGACCGCGATGGCGCGGGCCACCGGCGGCATCGGCTCCTGTGCGCGAGGCATGTCCCCAGTCTGCCCACCGGCGCGCACCGTCGCATCCACCTCCGGGAGACGGCGCTGTCAACATCCGGGGACCTCGGCGGAGCGGGACGGCTCCTCGTGCAGGCCTCGCGACCGGCCGGCGGGGACGGCGGCCCGATGGTCCCCGAGTTGTTTTCGGTTGGCCGAAACTGTATCTTTTCGGTATACCTAAATCCCGTCTTCTTCCTCTCGCCGTGATCGCCGGGGTGGCGCTGTCGTCGCTGACCGCCTGCTCCTCCTCTCCGGTGCCGGCCGATGACGAGCGCGCCACGGTGCTCACCACGTTCACCGTTCTCGCCGACATCGCCGAGAACGTCGCGGGCGAGCACCTGCGGGTGGCCTCGATCACCAAGCCCGGCGCGGAGATCCACGGATACGAGCCGACTCCCGGCGACATCGCGAAGGCCTCGGGGGCAGACCTCATCCTCGACAACGGGCTGGGCCTGGAGCTGTGGTTCGCGCAGTTCGTCGAGTCCGTCGACGTCCCGCACGTCGTGGTGACCGAGGGCGTGGAGGTCATCGACATCACCGAGGACGCCTACGCCGGAAAGCCCAACCCGCATGCCTGGATGAGCCCGGCGAACGTGCAGGTCTACGTCGACAACATGGTGGAGGCCTTCAGCGACCTCGCCCCCGAGCACGCGGGGGCGTTCGCGGCGAACGGCGCGGCCTACAAGGCGCAGCTGCAGGAGATCCAGGACGAGCTGGTGCGCGAGCTGTCGACGCTCCCGGAGAACGAGCGGGCCCTGGTCACCTGCGAGGGGGCGTTCTCCTACCTGGCCCGCGACGCGGGCCTGACGGAGGCGTACATCTGGGCGGTCAACGCCGAGCAGCAGGCGACTCCGCAGCAGATCGCCGCCGTCATCGAGTTCGTCCGGGCGAACGAGGTCCCGGCGGTGTTCTGCGAGTCGACCGTCTCCGACCGGCCGATGCAGCAGGTCGTCGAGGCCACCGGCGCGGTGTTCGGCGGCACCCTCTACGTGGACTCGCTCTCCGAGGAGGGCGGGCCCGTGCCGACCTACCTCGACCTGATCCGCCACGACGCCGACACGATCGTCGCGGCCCTCACCGGACGCTCGTCATGAGCCCGGCGATCGCGGTGGAGGGGGTGACCGTCCGGTACGGCGAGGTGCTCGCCCTCGATGACGTGTCGCTGAGCGTGGAGGCGGGACGGGTCACCGCGCTGATCGGCATGAACGGATCGGGCAAGTCGACCCTGTTCAAGACGATCACGGGCCTCATCCGTCCCTCGCGCGGCACGGTGCGTCTCTCCGGGGCGCCGCCGGCATCGGTGCGCCGACGGGGCGCGCTCGGGTACGTGCCGCAGAGCGAGGACGTGGACTGGGCGTTCCCCGTCTCGGTGCGGGACGTGGTCATGATGGGGCGCTACGGGCGTCTCGGTCCGACGCGCCGCGCGCACCGTGCCGATCGGGCTGCCGTCGACGAAGCGCTCGAACGCGTGGAGCTCACGGACCTCGCCGACCGCCAGATCGGGCGGCTCTCCGGCGGGCAGCGCAAGCGCGCCTTCGTGGCGCGGGGCATCGCGCAGGACGCGGGCGTCCTCCTGCTGGACGAGCCGTTCGCCGGCGTCGACAAGAGGTCGGAGGCCACGATCGTGCGGCTCCTGCGGGAGCTCGCGGCGGACGGGCGCGCCGTGCTCGTCTCCACGCACGACCTGCACGCCCTCCCGGACCTCGCCGACGAGGCGGTGCTGCTGCTGCACCGGGTGGTGTTCCACGGCGGGGTCGACGAGGCGCTGCAGCCGGACAACCTCGCTCGCGCGTTCGGGCTGGACGTGCTCGGCCGAGGACGCGCGGCATGAGCGTCCTCGACCTCCTCCTGGAGCCGCTGCAGTACGAGTTCATGGTCCGGGCGCTGCTCACCACCGTGATCGCCGCGGTGGTGTGCGCCGTGCTGTCGTGCTGGCTCGTGCTCGTGGGCTGGTCGCTCATGGGCGATGCCGTCTCGCACGCCGTCCTCCCCGGCGTCGTCCTCGCGTACGTCCTGGGCGCCCCCTTCGCGCTCGGCGCGCTCCTCTTCGGCTTCCTCGCCGTCGCCCTCATCGGCCTCGTCCGCGGCACCAGCCGGGTGAAGGAGGACGCCGCGATCGGGATCGTGTTCACCACCCTGTTCGCCCTCGGCCTCGTGCTCATCTCGGTCACGCCCAGCCAGACGGACCTGAACCATATCGTCTTCGGCAACATCCTCGGCGTCTCGACCGGTGACCTGATCCAGATCGGGATCCTGGCCGCGGTCGCGTTCGCCGTCCTCGTGGTCCTGCGCCGCGACCTCACCCTGTACGCGTTCGACCCGGTGCACGCCTTCGCGATCGGCCTGTCGCCGCGCCTGCTCGGCGCGATCCTGCTGGGCGTGCTCGCCCTCACCGCCGTCGTCGCCCTCCAGGTGGTCGGGGTGATCCTCGTCGTCGCGATGCTCATCATCCCGGGCGCCACCGCGTACCTGCTCACCGACCGCTTCGGCCGGATGCTGATCATCGCCCCCGTGATGTCGGCGCTCTGCTCGATCGTCGGGATCCTCCTGAGCTACTGGATCGACGCCTCCTCGGGGGGTCTGGTCGTCGTCGTCCACGGCGCGGTCTTCGCCCTGGTCTACCTCTTCGCGCCGCGCCACGGCGTGATCGGACGCCGGCTCGGTCGCCGGCGGGCGGCAGCCGGGGCCTCCTGAAGGGCGCGCACCGGAGGCGGCGGGCCGTCCTGCGTGCCCGGACGCCGGCATCGTCGCCTCCGCGGCGGATCCGGGGTAGCCTCTGATCGATCGCCCGGCGGGCTCGGCGGCACGCGTCCTCCATCCCGTCCGTGCCGCAGCGCGGCGAATCGGGCACGGCTTCGGCGAAGGGGACGGCATGGCGCTCGTGATGGGAGTCGACTCGTCGACGCAGTCGTGCAAGGTCGCCCTGAGGGAGACCGGGCGCGACCGGATCGTGCGGTCGGGGCGCGCCCTCCACCCCTCGGGCACCGCCGTCGACCCGGAGCAGTGGTGGCAGGCGCTGCAGGCCGCGATCGCGGAGGCCGGGGGGATGGGCTCCGTGGACGCCTGGGCGATCGCGGGGCAGCAGCATGCGATGATCGCGCTCGATGCGCAGGGGCGGGTCATCCGCCCGGCACTGCTGTGGAACGACACCCGGTCCGCCGACGCGGCGCAGCGTCTCATCGCCGAGTTCGGCGCCGAGGAGCTCGCGCGGCGCACCGGCCTGGTGCCGGTGGCGTCCTTCACCCTCACCAAGCTCCGCTGGCTGCGCGACCACGAGCCGGGGCACGCCGCCCGGGTCGCCGCCGTCGCGCTTCCGCACGACTGGCTCACCTGGCGGCTGCGCGGCTACGGCCCGGCGGGGAGCTCGGCGCGCGGCCCCGTGCTCGAGGAGCTCGTCACCGACCGCTCGGAGGCGTCGGGCCCCGGCTACTGGAGCCCCGACACGGGCGGGTACGATCGCGAGCTCGTCGTCGCCGCCCTCGGGCACGACGCGATCCTGCCCCGCGTCCTCGGCCCGCGCGACCACGTCGAGGACGCGGAGGGGCGCCGCGTGGGCCCGGGGGCGGGCGACAACGCCGCCGCCGCGCTCGGCGTCGGCGCCGGCCCGGGGGATGCCGTGGTCTCGATCGGCACGAGCGGCACGGTGTTCGCCGTGAGCGCGCAGCGGACGATCGACCCCTCCGGCATCGTGGCCGGATTCGCCGATGCCGACGGCGGGTTCCTCCCGATCGCCGTGACGCTCAACGCCGCGCGCGTGCTCGATGTCACGGCCGCGCTCCTGGGGGTCGACCATCGCGAGCTCGACCGTCTCGCGCTCGCCGCCCCGCCGGATGCCGGCGGGCTGAGGATGGTGCCGTACTTCGAGGGCGAGCGCACCCCCGACCTGCCCGGCGCCACCGCCTCGCTGACCGGGATGACCCTCGCCTCCACCACCCGCGAGAACCTGGCGCGCGCCGCGGTGACCGGGATGCTCTCCGGCCTGGCCGCCGGCGTGGACGCGCTCCGGGACCTCGGGGTGCCGATGCGGCGCGCCCTGCTGATCGGCGGCGGGGCACGGTCCTCCGCCGTGCGGGAGATCGCCCCCGCGGCGCTCGGCCTGGAGATCGACCTGCCTCTCCCGGGGGAGTACGTGGCGCTCGGTGCCGCGCGCCAGGCGGAGGCCGTGCTGGCGCCCTGACGGGACGCGGTCAGTCGTCGCCCTCGGGCGTGTCGCCGTGTCCCTCCATGAGCGTCGACGCCGCTTTCCGGACGGCGGCGACCATCGC
>JBEBWQ010000192.1:0-4751 GCA_040392075.1 Microbacterium sp. | reverse complement strand
ATAGAGCATCTGACTACGGATCAGAAGGTTGGGGGTTCGAGTCCCTCGAGGCGCGCCAGTCCGAAACCCCCGCTCCGGCGGGGGTTTCGTCGTATCCGGCAGCTTCTCCTCTGTCCTGGCCCCGTCCGCCCGGCGTCGGCGTGCTGCCAGCCGTGTCCCGGCCATCTGCCCCTCCTCCGGCCCCGGGCCTCGCCCGGGAACAGGTCATTCGCCCGAGAACAGGAGGATTCCCCCGAATCCGTCCTGTTCTCGGGAGAGTCGCCTGTTCTGGGCACACGGAGCGGGGGTGCTGCACCGGGCCGTGGCCCAGGTGCTCACCGTCGGCGAAGCTTCTCCGTCAGGGTCAGCAGGGTCTCCATCTCGGCGGGGGTGAGACGCGCCATGCGCTCGGCGATGGAGCGACCGTGCCGTGCGGCGACGGTGCGGAAGGCGCGGGCCCCGGCGTCGGTGGCGCGGAGGAGGGCGCCGCGGCGGTCCTCCGGGTCCGGGTGCTTCGTCACCAGTCCCCGGGCCACCATGCGGTCGATGAGGCGGGAGACGCTGGGCTGGCTGATGAGCATGTTCGCGGTGATGTCCCGTTGCCGTGCGGTGCGCTCAGGGAAGCGGGTCAGAGTGAGCAGCACGTCGTACTCGGCCTGGGTGATCGGCTGGTCGACGAAGTCGGTACCCATCTCCGCCAGCAGCTCATGCTGCGCGCGGAACAGGCTCTCCCAGGCATCCAGGGCCAGCTTCCGGTCGCTCATGCCAACCAGCGTAGGCCTCGGGCGGCCGGACGGTGAAGGGCCGGTCGGAGAGGCTCCCGACCGGCCCTTGTCCCTTGCACCAAGAGTGTCCTGCAATCACATGCGGTGGATGCCACAGCAAACATTCACCGTGCGATCAATCTATAACGGAACGGTAACGAGCCGCAAGGGTTTTTCGTTATTTTTTTGTGATGTTTTTCTTCGCTCGCTTCCCACGGAGGGGGGACGAGGCGTCGCCGGTCAGCGGATCATCCCGGAGGTGGGGCTGCCGGCGGTGTCCTGCGCGGGCGAAGTGACACCGGCCTCCCCGTGACAGCCGCCGTCGCGAGGGGCAGACTGGGGGAATGGCGACGCTCGACGATGTGCGCAGGATCGCGCGGGAGCTGCCCGGGGTCACCGAGAAGATCGAAGGGCACCGCGGGGGTGCGAGCTGGCGCACCGCGTCCGGGATGTTCGTGTGGGAGCGGGGGCCGGGCAAGAGGGATCTGGAGCAGCTCGCCGACCTCGGCCGGGAGTGGCCCCAAGGGACGGTCCTCGGCGTCCGCACCGACGGGCTGGAGGGCAGGGAGGAACTGCTCGCCGCATTCCCCGAGCTCTTCTTCACGATCCCGCATTTCGACGGGTATCCGGCGGTGCTTCTGCGCCTCGACACGATCGGCGTCGATCAGCTGCGCGAGGTGGTCGTGGACGCCTGGCTCCTGAGGGCGCCGCGCACGGTCGGCGAGAAGTGGCTCGCCGATCAGGGGCTGGAGTCCTGAGGCGATGTTCCCCCGAGCCGCAGGAGCGGCGCTCGCACGGGAATGGAGCGCGCACCGCGGGAGTTGTCTCTGCCATGACCAAGCGAATCTCCCTCTTCGGCGGCACTGGATACGCGGGCGGCAGCATCGCGCGGGAAGCGGCGAGCCGCGGGCACATCGTGACCTCGTACAGCCGCGGCGGCGCACCGGAGGAGCCCGTCGCCGGCGTGGCCTATGAGACCGGCAGCCTGAGCGACCCCGAGCTGGTCGTGCGCGTCGCGGCGGACAGCGACGACGTGGTCGTGGCGATACACGGTCTCGAGCTGATCGACCTCCTTCCCGGGCTGGTGGACGCCGCGATCGCAGGGGGCGCCCGGCTGTCGTTCGTCGGCGGCGCCGGCAGCTCTCTCGTCGCGGAGGGCGGTCCGCGCCTGGTCGACACCCCCGAGTTCCAGGACGCGTGGAAGCCGGAGGCGCTCGCACACGCGGCCGTCCTGGACGCCCTGCGCGAGAGCCCGGCCGAACTCGACTGGTTCTATGTCTCTCCGGCCGCGCTGTTCGGCGCCTACGCTCCGGGCGAGGCCACAGGCGCCTACCGCACCGGTGGCGACATCCTCGTCACCACGGAGGACGGCCGCTCCGAGATCTCCGGTGCCGACTACGCCCTCGCCTTCGTCGACGAGATCGAGCAGCGCAACCATCCGCGACGTCGCTTCACGACCGGACACTGAGGCCGGGCCGCGATGTTCGAACGCCGGCGTCAGTAGAGGACTCTCCTTTTCTCATTCTCAGCGGGACGGCGCTCTGTGAGGGCGCGCATGGAGGGAGAGCCCGTACGGCAGAATGGAAGCATGCAGAGTTCGCGGAAGGGGCGGGTGGCGCGCGGCGCCGCCGCCGCTTCGGTCGCCACCTTCGCGGCTCTCGGCTTCCACGTCACCGCCGGCGGCGCGATGCCCGGGCTGCTCGGTGTGGCAGTCCCCTGGGTCCTCTCGGTGATGGTGTGCACGCTGCTCGCGGGGCGGCGGCTGTCGTCGGTGCGGCTCTCCCTCGCGGTGGCGCTCAGCCAGTTCCTCTTCCACGCCCTGTTCGTGGTGGGCATGGTGGATCCGGCCCTCGCCTCCGGTCACTCCCACTCCTTCTCCTTCGCGCAGTCGCCCGGCAGCCTGACGCTGGTGCCGGGCGCGGGCTCGCTGGCCGTCGAACCGGTGATGGCCGCGGCCCATCTGCTGGCCGCCGCCGTCACGGTCGCGGCGATCCACCGCGGGGAGGCGCTCCTCCTCGGGCTGCGGACGCTGGCCGCGCAGTGCGGCGAGTGGATGCGTGAGCTGCTCGCGATGCCGGTCTGCGCGCCCCTGGTCCCTGTGCGGCTGGGCGCGCCCGAGAGCGCGGACGCCCGGGCTCTCTCCCGCTCCGCGTCCCGTCTGCCCCGTCGTCGCGGGCCGCCTCTTCCGGTCTGATCCGTCCTTCCGTCGCCCGGTGTCCCCGGTGCGGCGTCTGCGTGATCGGCGTCCCGTCCCTCCGCGGATGAGCGGTCGCCTTCGGCGACGAGTCGTCCCGGCGGCGGGCGGCGTCGGCGCGCCCTCCCTGCGCGGCCGTGCGGTCCTCGGACCCGGCTGCGCCATCGGAACCAAGAAGAAGAGGTCCCCATGTCGTCCATCGACACCCGTTCACCCGCGTCCCTCACGGATGCACCCGACCGGCGAGTGCTCCGCACCCGTCCTCTGATCGCGGGGCTCGCGCTCGCGGTCGTCGCCCTGTTCGCGACGGCCCTGCCCGCCGCCGCGCATGACCAGCTGATCGACTCCACCCCCGCCGCCGGTGCGCAGCTCGACGCGGCACCCGAGCAGGTCACGCTCTCCTACTCCTCGGATCTGCTCGTGCTGGGCGCCGCGGACTCCACCACCACGGTGCTCGTCGTGGACGGTGCCGGCCGGGACTGGGTCTCCGGTCCTGCCGAGGTCGCCGGATCCGTGGTGACCGTGCCCCTGGAGCCGGGGATGCCCGGCGGCGACTACGAGGTGCGCTGGCAGGTGGTGTCCTCCGACGGCCACCCCATCACCGGCGTCGTCCCGTTCACGGTGATCGGAGCGGCGTCGCCCGAGGCCACGGCCACTCCGACGGCCTCGCCGACGCCGACCGAGACCGCGGAGACGACCCCGGCATCGCCGACGCCGACGGCCGGGGCGCCTGAGGCCTCCTCCTCCGGTGACGACGACGGCGTCGTCGTCCGGGCCGTGCTCATCGGCCTCGGCGGCGCGGTGGCGGCCGTGGTCGTCCTGCTGGTGGTCCTGCGCCAGGTCAGGAGGAAGCGGGCGGGGGCGCCTGCCCGCGACATCCACGACGAAGGAGCGGAGCGATGAGCCCCCTGATCCCGTCCCGCTCCGCCCTCGAGAGCTCCGGGGCCCGGGGTGCCGAGGTCCGGAGCGCCGAGGTCCCGAAGGACCTCCGTATGAACCGCACGCGCCGGAACCGTCTCCGCCGCCTGAGCCTCATCGTCTCACTCAGCGCCCTCGCCCTCGCGGGGTGCGCGAGTCCCGGCGCGACATCGGCTGCACCGGACTCCGGGCCGGGTCATGCGACGCACGTCCAGGACGTCGTCACCGTCTCCGATGCCTGGGTCAAGGCGGCGGACGAGGGGATGACCGCCGGGTTCGGCATCATCGCCAACCACGGCGACACCGCGCTCACGCTGGTCTCCGCATCCAGCACGGCAGCCGAGATGATCGAGCTGCATGAGACGGTCTCCTCCGGGGGACAGATGGCGATGCAGGAGGTCGAGGGCGGCTTCTCGATCCCCGCGGGCGGTGAGCTCGTGCTGGAACCGGGGGGAGACCACCTCATGTTCATGGGCCTTCCCGCTCCGCTCCGTGCCGGAGAGGAGGCCGCGATCACGCTGCGCTTCTCCGACGGGACGACTCTGGAGGTCGTGGCACCGGTCAAGGACTTCTCCGGAGCCAATGAGAGCTACGCGCCCGGCTCCGGGGAAGAGGAGCACGGGAGCCACAGCGGGCACGGGCAGTGAGCGGGACCGATCACGGGCGCGCCACCCGGCGGCAGTTCCTCCTGGGAGGGGCGGTCGCCGGCGCGGGCGCGGCGACCGCCCTCGGGGCCGACGCGCTCTGGCGTGCGACCTCGTCCGACGGGAGCGCTCGGGACCAGGCGCCGCCGGAGCCGGCGCGCCACGGCTCCGGAGCCGTCCCGTTCCACGGCGCGCACCAGGCGGGAATCGCGACGGACGCGCAGGCGCACGCGGTGCTGGTCGCCCGCGACC
>JBEBWQ010000191.1:0-4771 GCA_040392075.1 Microbacterium sp. | reverse complement strand
TGCGCGCCCCCCCCCCCCCCCCCCCCCCCCCCCCCCGGGGCCGCCCCCGGGGGGGGGGGCCGCGCCGCCCGCCCCCCCCCCCCCCCCCCTCTCAACTCTTCGACCTCACGACCCCAGCATGGGATAGTCGGCGGCGTGGCCGACCTCGTGCACCCGGATGTCGTTCGTCGAGCCGACGGTTCCGGGGGGCGATCCCGAGATCACGACCACCTTCTCGCCGGCGGCGGCGAATCCCGATTCGAGCAGGTACTCGTCCACCTGGCGGATCATCATGTCGGTGTGGTTCACAAGGTCCACCTGCACCGGGCGGATGCCCCAGGTGAGCGCCATTCGCCGGCGGATACCCGGCTCGGGCGTGAAGGCGAGCATCGGGATCCGCGGCCGCAGGCGCGACATCCGGCGCGCGGTGTCCCCGGACTGGGTGAAGGTGCAGATGAAAGAGGCCCCCACGAACTCGGCGACCTCGAGGCCGGCGAGGGTCATCGCGCCGCCCTGGGTCCGAGGCTTGGTGTTCAGCGGCGGGATCCGCTCCAGGCCGTGCTCCTCGGTGGACTCGATGATGCGGGCCATCGTCTGCACGACGATGACCGGGTACTCCCCGACGCTCGTCTCGCCGGAGAGCATCACCGCGTCGGCGCCGTCGAGCACGGCATTGGCCACGTCGCTGGTCTCCGCGCGGGTGGGCACCGGGCTGGCGATCATGGACTCGAGCATCTGCGTGGCGACGATCACGGGCTTTGCGTTGCGCCGGGCGAGCTCGACCGCGCGCTTCTGCACGATCGGGACGGCCTCCAGCGGCAGCTCGACGCCGAGGTCGCCGCGGGCGACCATGATGCCGTCGAAGGCGTCGACGATCTCCTCGAGCGCGTCGACGGCCTGGGGCTTCTCGATCTTCGCGATGACCGGGATCCGCACGCCCTCCTCGGCCATGATCTCGTGCACGCGGGTCACGTCGGCGGCGTTGCGCACGAAGGACAGGGCGATGTAGTCGGCCCCCAGGCGCAGGCCCCAGCGGAGGTCGTCCTCGTCCTTCTCGCTGAGCGCGGGGACGTTCACCGCGGCTCCGGGGATGTTGATGCCCTTGTTGTTGGAGACCGTGCCGGCCACGACCACGCGGGTGGTGACGGTGGTGTCATCGGCCTCCACCACTTCCACGCGCACCTTGCCGTCGTCGATGAGGAGCGCGTCGCCGGGCTTGACGTCCTGCGGCAGGCCCTTGTAGGTGGTGCCGCAGATCTCCTGGTTGCCGATGATGTCCTCGGTGGTGATCCGGAAGATGTCACCCTCTTCGAGCAGGTACGGCCCGTTCTCGAAGCGTCCCAGCCGGATCTTCGGACCCTGCAGGTCGACCAGCACGGCGACGGTGCGGTCCGCGTCGTCCGCGGCACGGCGCACGTGCGTGTAGTTGGCCTCGTGCACGGAGTGGTCGCCGTGGCTGAGATTCAGCCGGGCGACATCCACACCGGCTTCGATGAGGGCAAGGACGGTGTCGTATGACGAGGTGGCAGGACCCAGGGTGGCAACAATTTTCGCGCGTCTCAACGTGACTCTCCGTGGCTAGAGGGTGGTGACGGGACCGGTTTTCCCCGGCCCCGTCAGCCTACGCGTGCGACAGGCCCAGTGCGACATCGCCCGGGCGCACCGGGGCCGGCCGCACCCTGCGGCCCATGAGGTGACGGTCGATGCTCGCCGCGGCGGCCCGGCCTTCGGCGATCGCCCAGACGATCAGCGACTGTCCGCGCCCGGCGTCGCCGGCGACGAACACGCCGGGGACGGTGGAGGCGTAGTGGTCGTCGCGGGCGAAGGAGCCGCGCTCCGTCGCCGCGGGCCGCATCTCGGGGGTGAAGCCGTCCTGCTCGGGCCCGGTGAATCCCATCGCGATGAGCACCAGGTCCGCGGGGATCTCGCGCTCGGTGCCGCTGCGGGGCACCCGGCGACCGTCCACGAACTCGGTCTCGGCCACGCGCAGCGCACGCACCGCGCCCGTCCCGTCGCCGAGGAACTCCACGGTGGAGGCGAGGTACATACGCTCGCCGCCCTCCTCGTGCGCGGACTGCACCTCGAACAGGGTGGGAGTCATCGGCCAGGGCTGGTGGTCGGGCCGCTCGGTGCCCGGCTGCCGGCCGATGGCGAGGTTGGTCACGCTGAGCGCGCCCTGCCGGTGCGCGGTGCCGATGCAGTCGGCGCCGGTGTCGCCGCCGCCGATGACGATGACGTGCTTGCCCGCGGCGGAGATCTGATCCGGCACGCTGTCGCCCGCCCCCACCCGGTTCGCCTCCACCAGGTACTCCATCGCGAAGTGCACCCCGTCCAGGTCCCGGCCCGGGATGGCCAGCTCACGCGGCACGGTCGCGCCGGTGGCGATGAGCACGGCGTCGTAGCGCGCGTGCAGATCGGCCCAGGAGATGTCCTTCCCGATCTCCACGCCGGCTCGGAACCGGGTGCCCTCCTCCTCCATCTGGCGGAGCCGGGTCTCGATGTGCTGCTTCTCCATCTTGAAGTCGGGGATCCCGTATCGCAGCAGCCCGCCGATCCGGTCGTCCCGTTCGTAGACGGCGACCGTGTGCCCTGCCCGGGTGAGCTGCTGCGCCGCGGCGAGCCCGGCGGGTCCGGACCCGACGACGGCGACGGTGCGCCCGGTCAGTCGCTCCGGCGGCTCGGGGGTCACCCAGCCGTTGCGGAAGGCGTCGTCGATCGTGCTGACCTCGATCTGCTTGATCGTCACGGCCGGCTGGTTGATGCCCAGCACGCACGCGCTCTCGCAGGGCGCGGGGCAGAGCCGTCCGGTGAACTCGGGGAAGTTGTTCGTGGCGTGCAGGCGCTCGATCGCCGCCCTGCCCTCGCCGCGCCACATCAGGTCGTTCCACTCCGGGATCAGGTTCCCCAGGGGGCACCCGGCGTGGCAGAAGGGCACGCCGCAGTCCATGCAGCGACCGGCCTGACGGCGCAGCACGGCCGGGTCGTGCGGCTCGTACACCTCTTTCCAGTCCATGATGCGCACGGGGACGGGACGCCGCGCGGGCAGCTCCCGCTCGGTGACGGTCAGAAAGCCCCTGGGGTCAGCCACGGGTCACCTCCAGGATTCTGCTCCAGACGACCTCGCCGTCGGGGTCCAGCCCCTCGGCGGCGGCCTCTTCGCGCATGCTCTGCACCGCCGCGTAGTCCCGCGGCAGCACCTTCACGAACTCGCCGGCCACCCGCTCGAAGTCGGCGAGCATGCCGGTGGCCAGGGGCGAGGCGGTGCGTTCGGCGTGCTCCACGAGCAGGCCGCGCAGCACCTCCAGGTCGACGCGGTCCAGCGGCTCCAGCTGCAGCTCGCCGCTCGAGAGCGACTCGGGGTTGACCCGCTCGGTGCGCAGGGCGTGCACGTAGGCCACGCCGCCCGACATCCCGGCGCCGAGGTTGCGACCGGTCTCGCCGAGGATCACGGCGATGCCGCCGGTCATGTACTCCAGCGCGTGGTCGCCGACGCCCTCCACCACGGCGGTCGCCCCGGAGTTGCGCACGAGGAAGCGCTCCCCCACCACCCCGGAGAGGAACATGGTCCCCGAGGTCGCGCCGTAGCCGATGACGTTGCCGGCGATCACGTTCTCGTGCGGCACGATCGTGCCGGTCCGCGGCGGACGGAGCACGATGTCGCCGCCGGAGAGGCCCTTGCCGACGTAGTCGTTCGCGTCGCCCTCCAGGCGCAGGATGATCCCGGGCGGCAGGAACGCGCCCAGCGACTGCCCGGCCGTGCCGTCCAGCGTGATGTCGATGGTCTCGGGAGCGAGCCCCTCGGCGCCGAAGCGCCGGGTGACCTCGTGCCCGAGCATGGTGCCGACCGCGCGCTCGGTGTTGCGGATGGGCAGCTCGATCACCACCGGCGCCCGCTCGGTGAGCGACTCCTGCGCCATCCGGATCAGCGGCACGTCGAAGTGCTCGTCGAGCTCGTGGTCCTGGGCGCGACCGTTGCGCCGCGGCTCCGAGCCCGGGAACTCCGGGCCCTCCAGGATCGGCGTGAGATCGAGACCGTGCGTCTTCCAGTGCGCGACCGCGGCATCGGTCTCGATGAGATCGCTGCGGCCGACGATCTCGTCCAGCGAGCGGAAGCCCAGCTCGGCGAGGATCTCGCGCACCTCCTCCGCGATGAACTCCATGAAGTTCACCACGAACTCCGGCTTGCCGGTGAAGCGCTCGCGCAGCACGGGGTTCTGCGTGGCCACGCCCACCGGGCAGGTGTCCAGGTGGCACACGCGCATCATGATGCAGCCGCTGACCACCAGGGGCGCGGTCGCGAAGCCGAACTCCTCGGCGCCCAGGAGCGCGCCGATCACCACGTCGCGACCGGTCTTCAGCTGGCCGTCGACCTGCACCACGACCCGGTCGCGCATGCCGTTGAGCATGAGGGTCTGCTGAGCCTCGGCCAGCCCCAGCTCCCAGGGGGTGCCGGCGTGCTTGAGCGAGTTGAGCGGGCTGGCGCCCGTGCCGCCGTCGTGCCCGGAGACGAGGATGACGTCGCTCAGCGCCTTGGCGACGCCCGCCGCGACCGCGCCGATGCCGGACTGGCTCACGAGCTTGGTGTGGATCCGGGCGGACGGGTTGGCGCGCTTCAGGTCGAAGATCAGCTGCTTGAGGTCCTCGATCGAGTAGATGTCGTGGTGCGGCGGCGGCGAGATCAGCCCCACGCCGGGGGTGCCGCCGCGGGTGCGGGCGATCCACGGGTACACCTTGCCGGGCGGCAGCTGACCGCCCTCGCCGGGCTTGGCGCCCTGGGCGAGCTTGATCTGGA
>JBEBWQ010000190.1:0-4778 GCA_040392075.1 Microbacterium sp. | reverse complement strand
GTTCTCCGGGTTCTCCGGGTTCTCCGGGTTCTCCGGGTTCTCCGGGTTCTCCGGGTTCTCCGGGCTCTCCCGGTTCCCCGGGTTCTCCGGGCTCCCCCGGCCCACCCCGACGGAGCTCGAAGACGCGACTCTCCGCGCCGTTGATCCAGTACCGCGTGGTGTAGGTCTCGTACCCGTCCGCCATGACCATGATGAGGTAGTTGTCCGGCGGGATGAGGCCCGAGCCCCAGAGGCCGCGCTCGTCCGTGGTGCCGGCGGCGATCAGGTCGACGAGGGTGACGCCGCCGCCGAGGGCGACGTCGTACGTCCACACCCCGACCGTCGCCCCGGCGAGCGGGCGCAGCGTGTCGTGATCGAGGACCTCCGCATCGACGGAGGTCGGCAGGATCTCCTCGAGGGTCAGGTTCGTCGCGCGATCACCCTGGATCCGGATGTCGAGGTCCACCTCGAAGTAGCCGTCCTTCGAGAGCACGACGTCGTACCATCCCGGGGCGAGGACCGGCGAGACCCAGCGGCCGAGATGATCGGTCGTGCCCGAGGCCGCGGGTGCACCGTCCTCGGAGGTCACCGCCACCGAGACGTCCGGCAGGGCGAGCAGCGACCGCGCGTCGACCACGGAGACCGTGATCGTGCCCGGCTGCGGACGCTCCAGGACGATCTCCCGGGTCTGATCGCCGTTGAGGGTGAGGGAGACGCCCTCCGCGGAGAGGAAGCCGTCGGCTGCGACATCCACGACATAGCCGTCGGCGGGAAGGCCGGCGAAGGCGACGATTCCGTCGGCTCCCGTCGTCCTTGTCCCGAGCTCTCCGACAGCACCGCCGAGAAGGCGCAGGCTCACGATCGCACCCGGGACGGGCGCATCGCCCTCGTCGACGACCTGGATCGTCAGCGTGCCCGTGAGCGCCGGCTCGAGCAGTGCCGTGTAGGCGGTGTCGCCGTCGACCACGACGGCTGCCAGGTGCTCGATGTATCCGGCGCTGCGCACCACGACCGTGTAGTACTCGGGATCGATCGCCGGGCTCAGGTACCGGCCGTCGGCTCCCGTGGTGCCGGAGGTGACGATCTCGCCGCCGAGAATGATCTCCACGGTCGCGCCGACGACGGGGCTGTCATCGGAGCGGTCCTCGACCGTCACGGTGAGGACGCCTGCCGTGGGCAGCGGGTCCAGATAGCGCGTGACCTCCACGTCGCCGTCGATGCGGACGTATCCCGCGTGGTCCTGGTGGCCGGGAGCGCGGATCGTGATCTCGTGGTCCCCTCCGGCCAGATCCGGCAGCACGGCGACGCCGCCGGCGCCGGCGGTGGCCGTGATCGCGGGACCGGGGACCTCGATGGAGGACGCGGAGACCACGGCGCCCGGGAGCGGATCACCCGTCCCGGCCTCGAGCGCGGTCACCGTCAGCGTCCCGGGGCGGTCCGCGTCGTAGAGGACCATACGGGTCTCGGTGTCGCCGTCGATGGTGATGCCGTACCCGGATCGGGTCGCGTAACCCGGTGCGGAGGCGGTGACGTAGACGTCTCCCGCCGGGAGCGCGACACTGCTCACGAAGACGCCGTCGCCATCGGCGGTGCCCTGGTCGAGCAGGCTGCCCGCGCTCGTCCGCACCGTCACGTCGGCACCGGGGATCGGTTCCTCGTCGAAGTTCAGGACGTGCAGGGTGAGCACGCCGTCGAGGGAGGCGACGAGCGCCACCTGGACGTCCTCGTCCTCGCCGTCGAACACGCGGAAGGAGTAGTCGCGTGCGAAGTAGCCCGCCGCGCTCGCGGTGATGAGGTAGTCGCCGTCGTCCAGGTCTGAGACGACGAACACGCCGTCGCCGCCGGTCGTGCCGCTGGCGACGACGATGGACAGGCCGAGGTCGACCACGATCACCGATGCGCCGGGGATCGGGGCTTCCGTGTCCCAGTCGGTCAGCATGATGCGCGCCGTCGCGCCGGCCGCGAGGGGCGAGGCGGCGAGAGGCGTCACCACCGGGGGCGCGTGGGCCTGCTCCGGCGTGCGCGGTGCGTCGACCGGCGGTCCTTCTGCGGAGCCGGTCTCGTCCACGGCGGGCCCGGCGGCGGGATCCGCGGGGACGTCCTGGACGACGGCGTCATCGGAACCGGCGCCCGCGTCGGATCTGGCGTCCTCGCCGGCAGCCGTCTCGGCGCCGTCCTCTGCGATGTCTGCAGCGACGATCTCCTCCGGGGGTCCGGCGTCGGCCTCGGCGACCTCCGCGACGGCGACCGTCTCCGGGGCCAGGGCCCCGTCATCCGCCCAGGCGGCCGGCGGCAGCGCCACCGTCCCCGCGAGCGCCACGGCGCCGGCGACGAGCAGCGCCCGCCCTCGCCTCATGACCGACCCGGCTCTTTTGCTCGAACCGGGTCTCATGACGGGTCCGGGCGACCCGTCCGATGTGATGCGCATTCGACAACCACCTTTCTGAACAGCCCTCCACCGGGGCCGACCCTAGGTGCGGGCGCGCGGGGGCGGCTATCACCGCGGGGACCCGATCGGATCGCCCGAAGTCGACCAGCGGTCTCCGGATGTCGACCCTCTCAGCGCGCGGGGCGAGACCGGTGGCGCGGGGAGCGGGCGGCGGCAGCGCCTGTCGTCGCCGGGAGGCGAGGGGACGGACGGAGCCTGGGGACGGGCGAGGCGAGAGGGCGGACGAGGCGAGGGGACGGATGGGGTCCGACGGACGATGGGGCGTGCGCGGGCCGACCGGCGGGCGCGGCGAGGAGGACACGGCCCGCCCTCGGGAGAGGATCAGTCGATCGCGCCGCACTCGTAGGCGAGGATCACGGCCTGCACCCGGTCGCGCAGGCCGAGCTTGCCGAGGAGGCGGGTGACGTAGGTCTTCACCGTCGCCTCGGTCAGATGCAGCGACCGCCCGATCTCCGCGTTCGACAGGCCCTGGGCGACGCCGCGGAACACCTCCCGCTCGCGTTCGGTGAGCGTGCGCAGCGCCGCAGGCACCCCGTCGACCGTCGCGGGACGTCGCACGTAGCTGCGCACGAGCCGGTCGAGCACGGAGGGGCCGAACACCTGTCGGCCCTCGTGCACGTCGCGGACCGCCTGCGCGAGCTCCGGCGGCGGCGTCGTCTTCAGGAGGAAGCCGCTGGCCCCGGCGCGCAGAGCGCCGACCACGTACTCGTCCAGGTCGTACATCGTGAGCATGAGCACCCGGGCCTCGGGCCGCGCGTGCACCACGGCGGCGGCCCCGGAGATCCCGTCGGCCCTGGGCATCTGCACGTCCATGAGCACGACGTCGGCGGCGCGCTCCTCCGCCGCGCGGGCGGCACTGAGGCCGTCGGCGACCTCGGCCACGACGGTCAGGTCGCTCTCGGCGTCGAGGATGGCGCGCAGGCCCGCGCGGATGAGGTCCTGGTCGTCGGCGACCACGATGCGGATCATGGGGCTCCTCCCTCCGGCACAGCGGGCAGTCGGGCCTCGATGAGGAAGCCCGCAGGGCCGACGGCCCCCGCATGGAATGCGCCGCCGCAGGCCTGCACCCGTTCGGCGAGCCCGGCCAGCCCGAATCCGGCCCCGGGGTTCGCGGCGGCGGGCAGCGGGGGGCCGGTGTCGTGCACGGTCACGGTGACGGTATCGCCCTCGCGGCGCACGGCGATGCGGATGTCCGCGCCGGGCGCGTGGCGTTCGACGTTGTGCAGTCCCTCGGCGACCACGTGCAGGGCGACCGCTGCGAGGGGCGGGGGGAGCACCTCGTCCGAGAGATCCTCCTCGATGCGCAGCCCCGCTCGCCGGGCCTGGTCGATGAGCGCGCGGAGCGCACGGATGTCGCGCACCGTCCCCTCATCGGCCTCCACCGTGCGCAGGAGATCGGCCACCTCGCCGAGCGCGCGCTCGCCGACCTCGTCCACGGTGCGCAGCGCGGCGCGAGCGGCCGGGGGATCCTTCTCCCTCAGCGCCTGCGCCGCCCCGGCCTGCATCACCATGGCGCCCACCGAGTGACTGGCGACATCGTGCAGCTCCCGCGCCAGGCGGAGCCGTTCGGCGTGCAGCGCGGCGGCCGCGGCGGAGTCCAGCCGCTGCTGCAGACGCGTCCGCTCCCCCTCGGCGCGGACCAGGCGCGCGTCGTGGTCGTTCCACTCGAGCCCGGCGAGGATGGCGAGGGCGAACCCCGAGGCCACGAACCCGACGGCGGTGGGCCCGTAGCCGGCGGCACCGAGGAGCGCCGTCGCGGCGAGGACCCCGAGGGCGATGACCCTGACCGTCCGCCGCGCAGGGCCGCCCGTGACGATGGCCCAGGTGAGGAGGAGATATGCGGTGGTGGCCGGAAGCAGCAGCTCCGGGATCGTCGGGGCGTCGATCAGCAGCACCGCGTTGCCGGCCGCGGCGAGGAGGCAGGCGACCGCGGGCGCGGTTCGTCGCACGGCGAGCGCGAGGACGATCGGCCCGTAGAACACGAGGATCGAGGGGTGAGCCGCGTCGGTCGCGGGCCAGAGCGGCGTGGAGGAGACCGCCCAGAGGGCGAGGGCGATGACGGCCAAGGCCGCGCCGAGCAGCATGTCGAGGTGCCAGAGGGGCCGGGCCCTCGGTTCCGGCTCCGGCGGTTCCGGCGGGGGTTCGCGGAGGATGCCGAGCAGGCGTCGCAGCTCGTCGACGGAGCGCACCGCCCGCTGATTGATCGAGCGGATCCCGTCAGCATCCAGGCCGGGGAGGGCCGCCTCGGCCTCTGCGCGCATGGCGGAGACGGAGGCGCTCAGCTCGGCCAGGGCCGCCCGGGCCAGGCGGATGCGCTCCTGACGGGCGAGGCGGCGGCTGCTCTCCGCCG
>JBEBWQ010000189.1:0-4785 GCA_040392075.1 Microbacterium sp. | reverse complement strand
CTCCGAAACCGGGAGCTGGGCGAGCGTCGAGGGGCGAAGCTCTGGGGGCGCGGTCTCCCATGTGGATTCCGCAACGAGATAGCGCAAGTTGTCGAAGGGGAAGCCGTCTTGCCCGTCGTAGTAGCTCGGCAAAGGCTCCTCCCAATCGGGTGTCCATTCGGGGTCGAATCGGCGAGCTGCGCTCCGCAGCGCTATGCCTGCGTCGATCACTGCAAGGCTGTGCAGACCCCATGTCGCAAGCCAAGCTGCGACCGGCGAGCTGGTGCCCCCGGGAGCCTCCACCAGGTCAGTCAGCTCCTGGACAAACTCACTGAGATCATCGAAGTCATCCCACGCGGGGCCGATCTCCTCCCAGATGCCGAGGATGAAGCGGTCCAGGCGTCCCTTCGCGACCGACGCGTCTACTCGCTCGTCGTCGGCAGAGCGCGTCATCATCTCGAGCGAGACGCCAAGCGCTTCTGCGATCACATGAGCCTCGTCCAGGCGGACGGGTCGGTCGCCGGCCTCAATCCGCTGCACGGTCGGTTGGTGGAACGCCAGACCCTTGCCTGCGATCTTCTTCGCGAAGGCGCTCTGCGACTGTCCCAACGCCTCCCGGCGGCGCTTCATCTGCGCACGGAAGTTGCGCTCCCATTCAAGCTCCATGGTTCCCCATCATACAACGTGATGATGCAACACGCCCAACAAAATGTTGCGAGGATCTCGGTTGCCATGGCAACATCAAGGTGTTGCGACTATCCGCAACGTACGGATGAGGAGAAGAAATGGCAGACAGGCTACTGACCGTCCGCGAGTTGGCCGAACGGCTCGGGCGGAGCGAGGCAGCAATCCGGTGGCAGATCCACCGGGAGGCCGCGCCGAAGAGCGCGATCATCGCGGGCAGGCGAGTGTTCCGCGAGTCGGACGTGGAGGCATGGATCGACGCCGCGTTCGAGGAGGCGGTCTGACGATGCCGCACACGAAGAATGCCCTCAACGCCTGGCGGGGCGAAGAGGGCGAGATCACCAACAACACCAGCAAGGAGCAGAAGATGACCACCACCAGTATCCCCGACACCACCGACATCCGCGAGCCCGGCACCATCGCCGATGTCTTCGCTGCGATCGACGAGTGCCCTCGTGGTCACGTCGTCGCTCTCGGCCCTGGGGACTTCGGGTACATGGAGTACGGCGAGGAGTGGGTGCGGCCGATGTCGGATTTCAGGGCTGCGTTCACTGCTGAGTGGGTACGGCAGGAGATCGTCGAGCAACAGTCCTCATGGTTTGGCCGCTGGTACGACGCGGACGGCAACGTGATCCCTGCCAGAGTCCGCGATGACGACTGGACCGCGCGAGAGAGCGAGGGCATGCCGACGTCGACGCTGCAGGCGCATGCCTTGTCTGCGTGGCGGAGCCCGTCTGGGTTCCTGTTCGTGTCCGATGGGTCGTGGATGCCGACTGAGGAGCTGGAGGTCGACGGGGAGCCGGCGTTCCGGTTTGTGTCCCTCGCCGGGGTGAAGCGTCGGGAAGCAGCTCGCGGGGAGGAGTGGCTCGCCGCTCACCCGGAGGTCGGGGCAGCGGTGCAGAGCTGGGCCACCGATATCGAGGTCAACATCAACACCAGGCGCGAGACGGTCGACGTGTGGGCCGAGCGGGATCTTGGCCTTGTCCACCTCTCGAAGCACGCCGAGCTCTGTGACGGCGTGATCATCTGGGACGACGACAGCCCGAAGCCGTACGTGAGTCTCGACCGCGACAGGGTCGAAGACCTCACCGTCGAGACGATGCGCGAGCTCGCCTCTGCCCTCCTGGCCGCGATCCCCGCGGTAGAAGCCGCGCTCGCCGAGGAGGTGCAGCTGTGAACGCTGAGATCGCGGTGCTGCTGACTTCGGTGGACACTTCGACCCTGGTCATCGCGGTCGAGCGGGGGGATCGTTCTCTCATCCGGATGACCGATGGGACGGCGCCGACCGATAAGCAACTCGCGCTGATCATGGATGCCGGCCCTGGGGAGTTCGTCGCCGCGCAGTCGCTCATGCAGCACAGCGTCGAGATCGCTCGTGAACAACTGGATGCCGCGAGCCGTCTCCGAGCTATCGCCTTGCAGTACGCACTCGACAGCGACGAGACGGCCGAGGACCTCCTGCCCAGGATGCCAGCGGAAGACCGTGAGGAGTTCCTGCGGTTGCTGGAGGTGGTCGCATGGCCATCGAGCTGATCCACCTCGTACCGACCACTGTCGAACCCGGGGCCGTCATCGTCCGCACGACGGCTCGCGGCGAGCGGCTGGACCCGGAGGGCATCGAGGGTCTGATCGCTCGCCTGCGCACCGCACAGCGCCTCTTGCAGGTCGGAGAGCGCGAACTGCGCAGGCCGGCGTCAGTCGACGAGACGCTCCGCGACCGCGATGAGGGGGTGTAGGACGTGTGGCACGACTGTCGTCAAGATGGTTACTGCGCGGAGGGATCGCCGAGCTCGGACTCACCCAGAGCGAAGCGCTTGTGCTCCTCGCACTGCTCGATCACGCCGAGGGTGATATCTCCTGGATCAAGCAGACCCACCTCCAAAAGCATCTCGGGATCGCTCGCTCAACGGTCCAAGAGGCTCAGGCGAGGCTCATCGATCTCGGCGTCCTGGAGGTCCATGAGCCCGGCCGTCAGGGATTCACGCAGCGGTGGAGGATCATCCGGAACACGTCGAAGTACGGTGTCGTCTTGGTTGCATGAGATGCCCGACTACCGGTCATCTTTCACGCGAAAGATGCCCGATTCACGGGGCATCTCAACCGTCAGAAGATGCCCGACCATCGGGCCTGAGGGTATAACTACTCACGATCGGCGCCTTGCTCACGTCTACGACCGCGGTCTCGCGCGTACCGCGCATCGACGAGCGCGAGTGTTCTCGATGAGCAGATCGATCCTCACTGCGTCATCGTGGATCGGGCCGCTTGCGGCTCGATGCCCCGCCGGCGAGGCGGCTCAAGGTGAGGTAACGCTGGGAGCAGGGCAGCAGCGCGCACGTCACGTCTCAACGCGCTCACGATCTTGGCCGCTCCCGCGGCCGCTGGCTGGGGATGACGAGTGGGCAAGATGCTCGACTCTCGTCGCTGGTCTACGTCACAAAGGTGGATCGGGGACTCCGGTAGTGACCACAAGTACGCGCGTAAGGTGCGCGCGATCGAACAGCGCCGCTGCGGCGGCAGGAAGGAAGCAACATCATGCGTGACCTGAGCGACAACACCGGCTGGGTCCGGGATCTCATCCGCAAGGTCGAGCGACTCCACAACGGAGCCATGCTGGAGAACGCGTCCGTCACAAACGGCAGGCTCCGGTTCATCGGCGGGCTGCTGCGCGTCGATTCCGGTGGTCGTGTCGAGATCGTCGGCACCCTGGAGATCGACGGGGAGACCACGGTCACCGGCACATTCACGGTCACCGGGCCGTGGGAGATCTCTGGAGACGGAACTATCACGGGCGACGTCGAGCTCGCCGGAGAGATGCGCGTCACGGGCGAGGTGATCGTCGAAGGCGCCCAGCCGATCCGCCTGCATCAGGTCGGTGGGGTCGCGATGGCGGAGTTCGGCCCATCAGGGCGGGTCTGGTCCGCGGGCGACGGCGTCACGATCGCGTGCCCTGGAGGTGGGTACATCACGGTCTACAGCGGCGGCGTGGACATCGGCGCCTTCGGCGGGACCGCCGCGATCTCCGGTGCCGTCACGATGCCAGACCTCACCACCGCCCCGCCTGGGGTCTCGACTTTCCCCGTCGTGATGGACCCGGCCACGAAGCGGCTCTACAGGGCCTGAGAGGAGAACCATGTTCGATCCGAAGTACGACGACGCCCGTGAGACGCTCGCCGAGGTACAGGCGCAGATCACGGACCTCGCGGTGAAGATGAACGCCGTGAATCCCAACGGTAGAGGCCGGGGCCTCACGGCTGGAGAGACTCACCAGGCAATCGCGATCGTCGCCGGATGCGTGCATAACGTCGCCCACGCGCTCGGCGGCATCCTCGATCTCCTTGACGGGCCGCTCGCGGGCGGTGAGGGCGGGTGAGTGATCGCCGTGACCCTGCCGCCCGTCAGCTGGCTGACATCCGCCGGCTCAAGGCCCGAGTCGCGACGCTGGAGGCTGAGCGTGCGGAGTATGTCGAGAAGGTGCTGGAGGGGCGTCTACGGCATCCTGACGACTTCGAGCGGTTCGTGGGCTTGACCACAGTCCTGGATGATTCTGGGCGGATCGACTGGCTTGCGCTGGAGAGGCGACTCGCGCAGCTGCTCCGGGACAGACCCGAGCTCGCGGCGTAAACTGGGACCCGGATCGATTGAGGCCGTGCTTCTCGATCCGGGTCCGCCGTGCGGAACACACAGCTGGAGCAGCGCTCGCGTGTGATTCACATTCCGTCACGAGTGGAGAACCACATGTCCGACTATCTTCCGAAGTTCGCGGCCGCCGCGCCCTTCACCCTTCCCGTTTCTGCCGCCGTCACTGGTGGTCGCGTCCTGGCCGTCTCCGGTGCCGGAACTGTCGCGCACGCAGCCGCCGATTCCGCGGTCGTCGCCGGCGTCGCAGCCTTCGACACCGCCACCGGCGAGCGGGTAACCGTTTTCCCCCGCGGGGGCATCCACCGCCTCACCGCCTCCGGCGCGATCGCTGCCGGCGCCCGGGTCGCGACCGACGCGGCCGGGAAGATCCAGACCCTCGGAGCGAACGTCAACGCGATCGGCACCGCGCTGACCGCCGCCGCCAAGGCAAACGACGTCATCGAGATCATCCTCGACTGAAAGCAGAGCAGACCATGAGCACCT
>JBEBWQ010000188.1:0-4800 GCA_040392075.1 Microbacterium sp. | reverse complement strand
TGATGGCGGCCCAGATGAGCTTGCCCTCCGCGGCGTCGCGGAGCAGGCCCTCCAGGCGCGGGCTCTTGGTCTTGCGCCACACGGCGGACCACTGGGCCAGCGGCGTGAAGTGCATGTTCACGGCGAGCGCGGTGGCGGGGTCGGCCGTGGCGAGGCGCTCGACGACCGGGATCACCTCGAACAGGGTGGCGCCGAGGCCTCCGAGCTCCTCGGGCACGGAGAGGTTGAGCAGGCCCACCTCGCGCATGTCCTCGTAGTTCTGGTAGGGGAAGGCATTGTTCGCGTCGTTCTCCGCGGCCCGGTCGCGGAAGCGCTCGAGCAGCTGGTCGGCGAGGGCGAGGAAGCGCTTCTGGCGTTCGGTGTAGAGCTGTTTCATGGGTTCTCTCCTGCGAGGGGTGACGGGCTATCGGTCGAGGGGGGCGTGCGTGCCGTAGGCGCGCGAGCCGTAGATGAGGGTCGGGGCGTCGCGGGAGACCGCGTCGACGACGCGTCCCACGATGAGCAGGTGGGAGCCTGCGACGAGGAACTGCTCGGCATGGCAGTCGAAGGCGGCGGCGGCCGTCGGCTTGATGGGGGAGCCGGTGCGCAGCGAGCCCCAGGAGGAGTCGAACTTGTACCGGGTGGACAGCGGGGACTGACCGGCGAAGTCGCCTGCCACGGCGATGTCGTCGACGGAGAGCACGTTGACGCCGAAGCAGCGGTTGGTGCGCACCGCGTCGGCGACGGGGGCGCCGCGGAACAGGCCGATGACGAGGGTGGGCGGGTCGGCGGAGACGGACATCATCGCGGTGACCGTCTGGCCGAAGCGCCCGGCGGCGCCGTCGGTGGTGACGAGGGTGACCGCCGCGGTGGCGTGGCCCATGCCCTCGATGAAGCGCTGGCGGACCTCGGCGCCCGATGCGGGCGTGAGCTCCAGGCGGTGCAGGTCGTTCGACACGGATGGTCCCCTTCGTTGGGTACGGTGCACGGGGTGCGGGCGATGGGTCCAGTCTGTTCCGGGCGCCTGCATGAATCAAATAGATTTTTACGTTGAAGAACATCGATAAAATAGATTCAATGGTTCCATGACCGTCCGTGCCGACATCACCCTCGCCCAGCTGGAGGCCCTCACCGCGGCCGCCAACGCCGGCAGCCTCACCGCGGCGGCGGCGGAGCTGCGCACCTCGCAGTCGAACGTCTCGGTGGCGATCGCGAACCTCGAGCGGACGCTCGGCGTGGAGCTCCTCGTGCGGCACCGGGCCAAGGGGGTCGCCCTCACCGCGGTGGGGCGGACGGTGACGCAGCGCGGCTGGGAGATCCTCGAGGCGGTGCAGGCCCTGCAGGAGCGGGCGCGGGGCGAGCAGGAGGGGCTGGAGGGGGAGCTGCGGATCGGGTCGTTCCTGCCGCTCACGCCCTTCTACACGCCCGCCCTCCTGCAGGAGCTGCAGGAGCGGGCGCCGGCGGTCCGGCTGACCATTCGCGAGGCGACCATGGACGCCCTGCAGAAGGGCGTGCAGGAGGGGGACCTCGATCTGGCGCTCGTCTACGACCAGGTGCTTCCGGCCACGCTCACCTTCCACCGTCTCGCCCGGGTGCGGCCGTATGTGATCGCCACGCCGGGCACGGCGCTCGCGGCGCGCCGTGCGGTGTCGCTGGCTGAGCTGACGGCGTCGGGGGAGACCATGATCACCTACGACATGCCGTTCACGGTGGAGCGCACCGAACAGCTCTTCGCCACCGCGGGCGTGCCGTTGCCGCCCGAGGTGCGGGTCATGGGCCTGGACTCCGTGCGCTCCCTCGTCGGCGCCGGCGTGGGGTTCTCCCTCCTCAACCAGCGCTGGGCGACCGATGCCACCGCGGACGGCGGGGAGGTGATCTCGGTGGAGCTGAGCGACGACGTCGAGCCGCTGGGCCTGGGCATCATCTCCCGGCAGGCACGGCCGAACGCGAAGACCATGCTCGCCATGGACATCCTCCGCCGGCAGGCCCTGCAGCGGCATCCTCCGCGCGGCGACGGCGGCTGGTTCCGGGGGACCGCGTGAGGCGTCTTTTCAGACAGAGTGCGAATGGATCGAGCGGCAGCGCGTATGGATCGGACAGGACATGTATCGATGGTGTGACATCCCGGTCACGTGACCATAACGGTTCTCGTCGGGACCGGAAGCGCAGTCCTGCCGATTCCTCGCGATACGCCGTCAGAATCTGCGGGATCCCGCGGAAGTGATCGGAAAACTGTCCGTTTGGACAGGAATTCGCTAAGGATTTCTTCTATAGCAGCGGGGAAAATCGCCTGGTTATAGTGAGGAACCTTGTCCGAGCGCGGGGCGGCCTGAGATCCGCCCTGCATCGTGCGCCTGATCAGAGGAGAACACCCACATGACCGACGCAATCAAAAAGCCCTTCCGCCGCCGGGCGCTGTCGCTCGCGGCCGTGCTCGGGGTGGCGACCCTGGCCGTCACCGCGTGCTCGTCTGGCGCGCCCGCACCCGACGCGGGTGGATCGACCGGCGACGCCGGGGGCAGCGAGCACGCCCCGGTCACCCTGACCTTCCTCTCGGCCTTCCCGGAGACCAACCAGAACAACGAGGGCTTCTGGATGTTCCAGGAGAAGCTCGAGGAGATCGCCCCCTGGGTGACCATCGACTACAAGGGCGGCCCGGAGGTCGTGGACCCGTTCGTGCTGATCGAGTCGGTGCAGTCCGGCGCGGTCGACGGGGCGACCCTGCCCGGCGACTACTACGTCGGCCAGATGCCGTTGATGGAGATCGCCCGCTTCACCCCCTTCACCCCGACCCAGGAGCGCGAGGAGGGCGTCTACGACCTCTACGTCGAGGCGCACGACGCCCTCGGCATCCACTACGTGGGCCACTCGAACTCGGGCATGCCGCAGCTGCTGTTCGTCAAGGACGAGATCACCACCCCCGACCTCGCCGGCAAGAACATCCGCGTCTCCGCGGCCACCAGCAACATGGTGCTCGCTCTCGGCGGCAACCCGGTCTCCATGCCCGGCACGGAGATCTTCACCGCGCTTCAGACTGGCACGATCGACGGCACCGGCTGGAACTCCACCGGCGTGACCAGCCTCGGCTTCCACACCGAGGTCGGCTACGAGATCGCCCCGCGCTTCTACGAGTCGCTGCAGAACATCGTCATCAACAAGGGCAAGTGGGACTCGCTGGACGAGGAGACCCAGGCCGCGATCACCACGGCGATGGCCGAGGTCGAGCCGGAGATCTTCGCCTTCTACAACAACCTCGCCCGCGAGGAGGTCAAGGCCTGGCACGACGCGGGCATGCAGCGGATCGAGTTCGACAAGGCCGGCACCGACAAGATGCTGACCATCGCCTACGTCGACGCGTGGGACGCGCTGGACTGGAACCAGATCGTCTCCAGCAGCCCGCAGGCGGAGGACATCCGCAAGGCGTTCGAGGCCGCGTACGACCTGAGCGACCTGTCCAAGGCGGTGCCCGGCGGCATCATCATCGAGCCCGCGCAGTAACAACCTCTCCGAGGAGTAGGATTCGCCGCATGAACAAGGACCCTTACGGTCCGGCGGAATCCCGCGAGGAGCACGCGTTCATCGACGTGACGGCCGAGATGGTCGATCACGTCGATGAACCGTCTCCGCGGGGTTTTGCTGGCTGGCTTACGTGGGTGACGGACGGGCTTGCCGGGCTCGTTGTGCTCGCGATCACCGCGATCGTCACCGCGACGGTCATCTTCCGCGCACTCAACATCCCGCTGATCGGCGCGGTCGAGGTCGCCTCCCTGCTGCTGGTGGTGATGACACTGCTGGCGGCACCTGGATTGGCCAAGCGCGACGAGCACGTCAAGGTCGAGTTGTCTAACGGCCTCGGCGGCCTGCGCACGCAGCGCGTCATCGACCTGATTGCGCTGGCCCTGCAGATCATCGTCACGGTGATCCTGCTCTACGGAACGGCGGTGCTGTTCCTCTCCGACCTCCAGCACCCGGTGACGGTGGCCGGGGAGCTGCGCTGGCCGCGGTACCTGGTGACGGCGGTGCTTCCGTTGAGCTTCCTGATCATGCTCACGATCCTGGTGCCGAAGTTCGTGCAGACCGCGCGGGCGCCGCTGTCCGCCGCCACAGAGGAGAAACCGATCTCTGACACAAAGCTGATGGGGGGCTGATCCATGGCCTGGCAGCTCTTCCTCACCCTCTTCCTCGCCGCACTGATCCTTCTGCTGTACCTGCGGGTGCCGGTGGGCTTCGCGATGCTGGGCGTGGGCATGGTCTTCTCCGTGTTCAGCTTCGGCACGATGGCCGCGGGTCTGAACCAGGTCTCGCTCAGCGTCCTCTCCAGCGTCAACTCCTTCACCTTCACCGCAATCCCGCTGTTCATCCTCATGGGTGAGGTGCTCTTCCGGGCGGGGGTCGCGCAGGACGCCCTGCACGAGCTCTCGTACACGATGCGGAAGGTCCCGGGCCGCATGTCGATGGTCGCGGTCGGCGGCGGGGCGGTCTTCGGCCTGCTCTCCGGATCGACCCTGGCGAACACCGCCCTGTTCGGCAAGACCTTGCTCCCGACCATGCGCAAGCAGGGGTACGACGAGCGGCTGGCCGTCGGGTCGATCCTCGGCTCCGGTGGTCTGGCGATGATCCTGCCGCCGAGTGCCCTGGCGATCCTGTGGGGATCCATCGCGGACGTGCCGATCGGTCCGCTGCTGATCGCCGGCATCGTACCGGGCATCATGATGGCCATCGGGTACGCGATCGTCGTGTTCATCTGGTCGCGCAAGCCGGGCGCTGTGCCCAAGGATCCGGTGACCGCCAAGCGCCCGTTCTCGGAGACGATCAAGGCGA
>JBEBWQ010000187.1:0-4814 GCA_040392075.1 Microbacterium sp. | reverse complement strand
TCGGCGAGGGACCGGAATCGGTCGGAGGGGTGCCGGGGTCCGTCGGCGGGAGAAGTGGACCGGGCGACGAGAGGTCGGTGGGTTCAGGCATGCGCGCATCCGTGGATGAGGGTGCCGCCGCTGTCCGTCGGCGAGTCCGACGGCCGGTAGATACACGGGAGGGGCCGCGCACAGGACGCGACTGCTCCATCCTACCCGGGGTGCCCGGCCGCTCCCCCGGCGCCGGCACCGATCCGGTCGCACCGGCCCGCGGAGGATCGGCACGGACTCGGGTGACTTCGGCAGGTTCCCCGGAGCCTCGCGCGATCCTCCGCATCCGGAATCGGCATCGGAGCCGCACGCACACGAAGAACCCGGTGCGCAGCGAGCGGGTGTCGGGCACCACGGCGCGCCGGGCACGGCTCACAGGAACCCCCGGCGCAGAGCAGGAACCCCCTGCGCAGAGAGACCCCCGCATGCAGAGCCGAGCGCGAGGGGACAGAGCGCGCCGTGGCCGGGGAGGGTAGCGTGGAGGGATGCGATACCTCTTCGGCACCGGGATCATCGGGGCGCTCCTCAGCGGGGCGAGTCTGCTGCGCGGCTCGCGCGAAGAGCCGATCAGCTGGCGCGCGGTCCTCGCGTGGGTCAGCTGGGGGATCACGCTGGCCCTCGCGATCGGCGCGGTCGTCGATCTCGCCCGTGCCGAAAGGGGACTGCCGGTGGCCGAGGACTCCCCCTCCGCGGAACGCGCCGACAAAGAGGCGAAGAAGGCGCTGAAGAAGACCGGCCGCGCCTGACCCGCTCCGGTCGCGGAGCCGCATCCGGCTCTGGCGGAGCACCCCGTCCCCGCGTCGATCCGAGGTTCTCGTCGATCCTGAGGGATGTCCGCGTCCCTCTGCATCTGGATGGACGACATGACTCAGGATCGATGGACGCATCGCCCTCGGCGAGCCACGCACCCGCGGTCCGGCGCGGACATCTGCCGGGCCGAGGACCGGCGCACCGACATCCATGCTCGCGCGGACACATCCCTACCGGGCACTCCCGCCGGTGGAGGAGAAGAGCCGAGGGCGACCCCGCACTCCCTCATCCAGACGAGGCGGAGAAGCCTCACCCGCAGCGCTCCCCGTAGTCGCCAGGTGCTCCGCGGCCGAGACCGCAGGGCACCGTGCGCCGTCTGCTCGCCGTCGGAGGGCAAGGCCTGAGGAGAGCCGCGGGCGGGCTCAGCGGGTGAGGATGAGCGCCTCGCCCTGACCGCCGCCGCCGCACAGGCCCGCCGCCGCGATCCCGGAGCCGCGACGGGCGAGCTCATGGGCGAGGTGCACGACGAGCCGGGCACCGGAGGCGCCGATGGGGTGTCCCACCGCGATGCCGCCGCCGTGGACGTTGACCACGTCCTCCGAGACGCCCAGCTCGCGCTGCGACTGCGCGACGACGGCGCCGAAGGCCTCGTTGATCTCCACGAGGTCGAGGTCGGCCGGCGCGATGCCCTGCTTCTCGCAGGCCCGGGCGATCGCGCGGGCGGGCTGCGTGTGCAGCGAGTTGTCATCAGGCCCGGCGACCTGGCCGCTCGCCCCGAGGGATGCGAGCACCGTCCAGCCCTCGCGCTCCGCGCGCTCCCGCGTGGTGAGCACCACGGCCGCCGCGCCGTCGGAGATCGGCGAGGAGTTGCCGGCCGTGATCGTGCCGTCCTTCGCGAACGCCGGGCGCAGGCCCGCCAGCGTCTCCGGGGTGGTCTCGGGGCGCACGCCCTCGTCGGCGGTCACGAGGATCGGCTCTCCGCGGCGCTGGGGCACGGCGACCGGCACGACCTCCGCCTCGAACAGTCCCTCGGCCTGCGCCCGGGCGGCACGGGTGTGGGAGAGCACGGCCACCCGGTCCTGCTCCTCACGGGTCAGCCCGTACCGCGCGTTGTGACGCTCGGTGGAGACGCCCATGCTCTCGTGGTCGTAGGCGTCGGTGAGGCCGTCGTAGGCCATGTGGTCGAGCACCTCGACGCTGCCGTACGACCAGCCCTGGCGCGAGCCGGGAAGCAGGTGCGGGGCCTGGGTCATCGACTCCATCCCGCCGGCCACGACGACCTCGGCGTCGCCCGCGGCGATCATCCGGCCCGCGTCGATGATCGCGGTGAGGCCGGAGAGGCACACCTTGTTCACCGAGTGCGCCGGCACGTCCCAGCCGAGGCCCGCGCCGATGGCGGCCTGGCGGGCCGGGTTCTGGCCGGAGCCCGCGGGGAGCACCTGGCCGAGGATCACCGCGTCGACGGCGGCCGGGTCGATGCCGCCGCGCTCCAGCGTGCCGCGGATGGCGAGGGCGCCGAGCTCGGGGGCGCGGAAGGAGGACACCGCTCCCTTGAGGCGCCCCTGCGGGGTGCGGGCGGCGGCGACGATGACGATGTCGGCGGTCATGCGGAGACTCCTTCTGCGGTCAGTGCGGGGGCGATCGAGAGCGGCGCCCCGGTGGCGGCGAGCACCTCGTCGACGCTCACCCCCGGTGCGGTCTCGACCAGAACGAGGCCGTCGCCGGTGACGTCGATCACGGCGAGGTCGGTGATGATCCGGTCCACCACTCCCCGGCCGGTGAGCGGCAGCGAGCACTCGTCGACGATCTTGGCGGAGCCGTCCCTGGCGACGTGCTCCATCAGCACGATGACCTTTCCGGCTCCGTGGACGAGGTCCATGGCGCCGCCGGGGCCCTTGACCATCTTCCCGGGGATCATCCAGTTCGCCAGGTCGCCGCGCACCGACACCTGCATGGCGCCGAGGATCGCGGCGTCGATCTTGCCGCCGCGGATCATCCCGAAGCTCAGCGCCGAGTCGAAGAAGGCCGAGCCGGGCAGGACCGTGACCGTCTCCTTGCCGGCGTTGATGAGGTCGGGGTCGATCTCGCTCTCCCGGGGATAGGGGCCGACGCCGAGGATCCCGTTCTCGGACTGGAGGACGACGGTCACCCCCTCGGGCACGTAGTTGGGGACGAGCGTGGGCAGGCCGATGCCGAGGTTGACGTAGGAGCCGTCGCTCAGCTCCCGGGCCGCGCGGGCGGCCATCTGCTCGCGGGTGAGCGCCATCTCAGGCTCCTTCCGGGGTCGGGTCGGGGGTGATCGTGCGCCGTTCGATGCGCTTCTCGATGTCGGGCCCGACCTCGACGACCCGGTGCACGAACACACCGGGCAGGTGCACCCCGTCCGGGTCGATCTCCCCCGGCTCGACCAGGCGCTCGACCTGGGCGATGCACACGCGGGCGGCCATCGCGGCCAGCGGGTTGAAGTTGCGCGCCGCCCGGGTGAAGACGAGGTTGCCGTGGCGGTCGCCGAGGGCCGCGTGCACGAGGGCGTAGTCGGTGCGGATCGCCTCCTCCAGCACGAACTCGCGCTCCTCGCCGTCGACCGTGAAGGCGCGCACGTCTTTCACGGGCGAGGCCACGGCGATCGTCCCGTCGGGATGGTAGCGCCGGGGCAGGCCCCCCTCGGCGACCTGGGTGCCGACGCCGGTCTGGGTGAAGAACGCGGCGATGCCGGCGCCGCCGGCGCGCAGCTTCTCCGCCAGCGTCCCCTGCGGTGTGAGCTCCAGCTCCAGCTCGCCGGTGAGGAACTGGCGCTCGAACTCCTTGTTCTCGCCCACGTACGACGAGGTCATCTTGCGGATGCGGCGAGCGTGCAGCAGGACGCCGAGGCCCCAGTCGTCGACGCCGCAGTTGTTGCTGACGACGCTGAGGTCACCGGTCCCCTGCGCGAGGAGGGCGTCGATGAGGGCGACGGGGTTCCCGGAGAGTCCGAAGCCGCCGACCGCGAGCGAGGCGCCATCCGGGATGTCCGCCACCGCCTCCGCCGCCGACGCCCACTGCTTGTCGATCACAGGATGCTCCTTCGAAGAGGGGATGTCCTCCCACCTTCCCGCTCCGCCCCTCCGGTCGCCAAGCACCGTCTTGCCATATGGCGGACCTGCTCGGTAGTGTCCACATCGTGGAACCCTCCCGCACCGTGCCCGGCGCGCAGGCCATCGCCCGCGCGGCCCGCCTGCTGCGCCTGGTCACCGCGGCCGGGGAGTCCGGGGCCGGGCTGCAGGAGCTGGCCCGCGCGGCCGAGCTCAGCCGCTCCACCGCGCACCGGCTGCTCACGGCGCTCCGCGCCGAGGGACTCGTCGATCGCGACGAGACGAGCTCCCGCTGGATGCCCGGTCCGGAGCTGTTCCTCATGGGGACCGTGGCCGCCGCGCGCTACGACGTGACCGCGCTCGCACGGGACATCGTGCGCTCGCTCGCCGTGCAGACGGAGGAGAGCGCCTTCCTCTCCGTCCGCCGGGGCGACGAGACCGTGTGCCTGCTCCGCGAGGAGGGCTCGTTCCCCATCCGCTCCTTCGTGCTGAGCGAGGGCGTGCGGTTCCCCCTCGGCGTCGCCAGCGCGGGGATCGCGATCCTCGCCTTCACCCCTGACCACGATGTGGATACCTATCTGGAACGGCACCCGGAGATCCCCGACCGCTGGGGACGCCAGCACGGCATCGCCCCGCTGCGCACACGTCTGGCCGAGACCCGGGAGCGGGGATTCTCCGTGAACCCGGGCCTGATCGTGCCGGGGAGCTGGGGCGCGGGCGCGGCGGTGTTCGACCGTGCCGGGAGACCGGAGTGGGCGCTGAGCCTCACCGGCGTGGACTTCCGCTTCGGCCCCGACCGTCTGCCGGCCCTCGGCCGCACCCTGCTCGCGCACGCCCATCAGCTCTCCGCCCGCATCGCGGGAGCGCGGCGCTGAAGGGCTCGCCGGCCCCCTTCTCCCCCGGTACCACCTGCGCAGCCTCGGAGACGCGGACGGGCACGCCGCGTGCCGCGCCAGAATCTCC
>JBEBWQ010000186.1:0-4858 GCA_040392075.1 Microbacterium sp. | reverse complement strand
CCGGCGCCGTCTCGCGCACCTTCCCGATCCCCGGCATCGCCGACAACGCGATCGGCGTGAAGACCATCGAGGAGGCGGTGGCGATCCGCGACCGGCTCCTCGGCAACTTCGATCGTGCGGCGGCGCTCCCGCCCGGGCCGGAACGCGAGCGGCTGCTGACCGTCGTCGTCATCGGCGGCGGTTTCGCCGGTATCGAGACCTTCGCCGAGCTGCGGAACCTCGCCTCCTCGCTGCTGAAGCGCTACCCGCAGCTGACCTTCGAGGAGACGCACTTCCACCTCATCGAGGCCACCGTGCACATCATGCCCGAGGTGCTGCAGTCCACCAGCGAGTGGGTCATGCGCGACCTCGGACGCCGCGGTGCCAATGTGCATCTGGAGACCCAGGTCACCAGCGCCGTGGACGGCAACGTGGAGCTCTCCACCGGCGAGACCATCCCCGCCGACCTCATCGTCTGGACCGCGGGCGTCATGGCCAATCCCGCCGTGGTGCGCGGCAGCGACCTTCCCGCCGAGGAGCGCGGCCGCATCGTCACCCGCACCGACCTGCGCGTCGGCACCGAGGACGAGATCGTCGAGGGAGCCTGGGCCGCCGGCGACATCTCGGCCGTGGCCGACCTCTCCGGCGACGGCGTGGCCGGGCTCTGCGTGCCGAACGCGCAGCACGCCGTGCGCCAGGCCAAGCTGCTGGCGAAGAACCTGGTCGCCGTGCTCCGCGGCGAGGAGCCGAAGGTGTACTTCCACAGGAACCTGGGCGCGGTCGCCGGTCTGGGTCTCGGCAACGGCGTCTTCCAGTCGGGCAGGTTCTCCCTGCACGGCCTCGTCGCCTGGTTCGCCCACCGCGGCTACCACGGCCTGGCCATGCCCACCTGGGAGCGCAAGTGGCGCGTGCTCTGGGGCTGGTGGAACAACTTCTGGCTCGGCCGTGAGATCGTGAGCCTGGAAGCCGTCCAGCACCCGCGTGCGGCCTTCGAGGAGTTCGCGGCCCGTCCGCGCTGACGATCCGGGGAGCACCTTCTCCTCCCGTCGAGAGGCGCCGTCTTTTCGAGACGGCGCCTCTCGCCTCTCCTCGTGCCGTGGCCCGGCCGGTAAGCTCGGGTTCTCTGGGCCCCCGTAGCCCAACGGCAGAGGCAGGCGACTTAAAATCGCCTCAGTGTGGGTTCGAGTCCCACCGGGGGTACGTGCTCGGCGAGGTCACCGCGCGAGGACGAGGCGGGGAGAGGGGCCCTCCAGCCGGGCCACGGCGATCCTGACCTCGGTCAGCTCGTCCTTCCCCTCGGGGACATCGCGTGCGACCGCGTCGATGCGCCCGCTGAGCCTGTCCTGGAGGGAGGTCATCTGGCCGGTGAGCTTGCCTTCGAGGCCGTCCATGCGGCGGACGATCCAGGCGAAGCCGGCGAACAGTCCCGGCAGATGGTGGTGACGAACAGTCCGACCACCGTGGCGATGATCGCAATGACATCGACCGTCATGAACATGCCCCTGTCCTCCCCGCAGAACCACGGATCCTCCTCCGGACGAGGAGGCTGATCTCGTCGGCGACAGCGCGTCACGGGAACTGCGGGCTGTGGAGAGGTGTCGGCTCCGAGGTCTGCCGCGCACCCGCCTAGGCTGGGGGAGTGATCGACCTCACCCGTCCGCCGTCGTCCGCCGGCGCCTCGCCGTGGCTCGACCCGGCGCGATGGTGGCCGCGGCTGGGTGCGGCGACGGCGCATCTTCCGGCGCCGGTCGCCGTGATCGACCGTGAGGCGCTGCAGCACAACGCGCTGGACCTGCTGGTGCGGGCGGGCGGGGTGCCCGTCCGCGTGGCCACCAAGTCGGTGCGGGTACGGCCCGTGCTCGATGCGGTGCTGGCGCTCCCCGGGTACCGGGGTCTTCTCACCTTCTCCCTGGCCGAAGCGCTCTGGCTCGCGGAGCGGCACGACGACATCGTGATGGCCTATCCCACGGTCGATCGCTCGGCGCTGACGCGCCTCCTCCATGATCCCGGGGCGGCGCGCCGCATCACGCTGATGGTCGACGATCCCGCCCACCTCGACCTGATCGACGCGATCGCCGCTCCTGGGCGACGTCCGGAGATCCGCGTGGCCGTCGACGTCGACGCCTCCTGGCGCACCCGTGCCCTCGGTCACCTCGGCGTGCGGCGGTCCCCGCTGTTCACCGCGGAGGAGGTCACGGCCTTCACCGACGAGGTGATGCGCCGGCCGGGGTTCCGGCTGGTCGGCCTGCAGATGTACGAGGCCCAGATCGCCGGGGTCGGCGACGCGACCGGTGCCGGGGATGCCGCCGTCCGGGCGGTCCAGGCGCGATCGGCCGCCGAGCTGCGCGAGCGGCGCACGGCCATCGCCCGTGCGGTGGAGCAGAGGGCGCCGCTGGAGTTCGTCACGGGCGGGGGAACCGGGTCGCTGGAGCGCACCGCGGCGGAGGGGAGCGTGACCGAGGTGACCGCGGGCAGCGGGCTCCTCGCGGGTCACCTCTTCGACGGCTACCGCGCCTTCCGGCCGGCGCCCGCGTCCGCCTTCGCCCTGGACGTCGTCCGCCGCCCCGCACCCGACATCGCCACGGTGCTCGGGGGCGGATGGATCGCCTCGGGCCCCGCCGACATCTCCCGTCAGCCCCTGCCGGTCTGGCCTGCGGGTCTGCGCACGCTGTCCCGGGAAGGGGCCGGTGAGGTGCAGACGCCGGTGCAGGGAGCGTCCGCCCGGATGCTGCAGCCCGGGGACCGCGTATGGTTCCGGCACGCGAAGAGCGGTGAGGCGGCGGAGCGGGTGGACCGCTATGCCCTCGTCTCCGGCGACGATGTGATCGACGAGCTCCCCACCTACCGGGGAGAGGGGAAGGCGTTCCTATGACGAGACCCGGCGGGACCTGGCAGAACTGGGGTCGTTCGGCGACGGTGCGGCCGGTGCGCGTGGAGCGGCCACGGACGCCGGAGGGCGTGCAGCGGGCGGTGCAGGCGGCGCTGCGGCAGGGGCTCGGTGTGAAGGCCGTCGGAGCCGGGCACAGCTTCAGCGGGATCGCGGTCGCACCGGGCGTGCTGCTGGAGCTCGACGACCTGCAGGGCCTGGTCCGCGTCGATGTCGAGCGCCAGCAGGCCACGTTCCTCGCCGGCACCCGCCTGCACCGGATCCCCGGGCTGCTGGCGCCCTACGGCCTGGCGATGGAGAACCTCGGCGACGTGGACCGGCAATCGCTCGCCGGGGCGATATCGACCGGCACGCACGGCACCGGCAGAGCGTTCGGCGGGCTGCCGACGCAGGTGGTCGGGGCGACGATTATCACGGCCGAGGGCGAGTTCCTCCAGGTCGACGACACGCAGAACACCGACCTGCTGCCCGCCATCGCGCTCGGTCTCGGTGCGCTCGGCATCCTGGTGGAGGTCACCCTCCGTCTCGTCCCGGCGTTCGTGCTGCAGGCGGTGGAGGTGCCTGCGCCCCTCGAGGACGTTCTCGCCACGCTCGCCGACCGGGCCGACGCCTCCGACCATTTCGAGTTCTTCTGGTTCCCGCACACCTCCGTCGCCCTCACCCGCGGCCTGACGCGCCGGCCGGAGTCGACCGTCCGCCGTCCGCTGTCGCCTGTGGGCGCCTGGGTGGACGAGCGGCTGGTGTCGAACGGCGTCTACCGCGTCGCGTGCGCGACCGCGCGGGTGGCGCCCGGGATCGTGCGGCCGTTCAACCGCCTCGCCGTGCATCTGACCGGCGACCGGGAGTACACCGACCTCGCCCACCGGGTGCTCGCCCAGCGCCGCACCGTGCGCTTCCGGGAGATGGAGTACGCCCTGCCGCAGGAACGGGTGGTGTCCGCCTTCCGTGCCGTGCGGCAGGAGATCCGCCGCCGCGGCTGGCGCATCGAGTTCCCGCTCGAGGTGCGGTTCGGTGCGGCGGACGAGCTGTGGCTCTCCCCGGCCTACCGGCGCGAGACCGCGTACATCGCGGTGCACCGCTACTGGCGGATCGATCCGACCGAGTACTTCGCCGCGGTGGAGGAGATCATGCGCGAGCACGGCGGGCGTCCGCACTGGGGGAAGATGCACACGCTCGATGCCGCGGCGCTCAGCGAACTCTACCCCCGCTTCGATGACTTCCGCGCTGTGCGCGAGCGCCTGGATCCGGACCGTCTCTTCGCCAACCGGTACCTGGACCGCGTCCTGGGGGCGTGACCGGCGCCCCGGTTCCCCTCCTCGCTGCCCGGGGAGGCGCCTGAGGGCCGCGGCCGGACTCGCCGAGGAGTCCGCCAGTCCACTCCACGACACCGGGCCCCGCCCTGAGCCGCTGAGCCTCTCCCCGGTGCCGGACTCGGCATCCTCGCAGGAGCGGAAGCCTAGGATGAAGGGGTTCTGCGAAGAGGGGAGTGGTCCCGCATGTGGGAATGGCTCGTGCCGGTGCTCATCGTCGTCGGTGTCATCCTGCTGGTGGGCATCTACCTGTGGGCGTCCTCCCGCTCCTTCGCCCAGCTGCGCGACCGCGTCGACGCGGCCTGGGCCGCCATCACCGCTCTCCTGGCCGAGCGCGCCGACCTCGTCCCGGTCCTCATCGGAGTGGTCTCCGAACGCGCCGCCCACGAGAAGGCGGTGCTCGAGAACGCCACTCGCGCCCGCGAGGAGCTCCTCTCCGCCGGCGGCCCCCAGGCGGCCGGCACCGCCGAAGGGCATCTGCAGCAGGCCCTGCGCCGCCTCCTGCAGATGGCGGAGGCGTACCCGCAGCTGCAGTCGCGCGAGGACTTCCTCTCCGTGACGCAGGAGCTCGCGCGCACGGGTGACGGGGTGCAGGCCGCGCGCCGCTCGTACAACGGCGCGGTGCGGGAGCTGAACACCCGGATGCGGGTGTTCCCCACCAACCTCTTCGCGCGCGGGATGA
>JBEBWQ010000185.1:0-4940 GCA_040392075.1 Microbacterium sp. | reverse complement strand
GTAGATGAGCTTCGCGCCGCGGCGGATGACGCCGGTCCACTCCTGATCGGTGCCCGGGAGGTAGCCGGGCACGTCGACCAGGGTGACGATCGGGATGGAGAAGGAGTCGCAGAACCGCACGAAGCGGCTGGCCTTCTCACCCGCCTCGATGTTCAGGGTGCCGGCCATCTGCGACGGCTGGTTGGCGATGATGCCCACCGAGCGGCCCTCGACCCGGCCGAAGCCGATGACGATGTTCGGCGCGAACAGCGGCTGCACCTCGAGGAAGTCCTCGTCGTCGACCACCCGGCGGATGACGTCGTGGATGTCGTAGGGCTGGTTGGGGGAGTCGGGGATGATCGTGTTGAGCACCCGGTCCCCGTCGGTGGTCTCCCACTCGAAGCTGGATGCATAGCGCGGGATCTCCGCCATGTTGTTGTCGGGGAGGTAGCCGACCAGGGTGCGGGCGTAGTCGATCGCGTCGTCCTCGTCCTCGGCCAGATAGTGCGCGACCCCGGAGCGGGTGTTGTGCGTGTAGGCGCCGCCGAGCTCCTCCATGCCGACGTCCTCGCCGGTCACGGTCTTGATGACGTCGGGACCGGTGACGAACATCTGACTGGTCTTGTCGACCATGATGACGAAGTCGGTCAGCGCCGGCCCGTACACGGCGCCGCCGGCGGCGGGACCCATGATGATCGAGATCTGCGGGATCACGCCGGAGGAGCGGGTGTTCATCCGGAAGATCTCGCCGTACTTGCTGAGCGCGAGCACCCCCTCCTGGATGCGGGCGCCGCCGGAGTCCAGGACGCCGATGATCGGCATGCCGCTGGTGAGGGCGAAGTCCATGACCTTGATGATCTTGTCGCCCGCGACCTCTCCGAGCGACCCTCCGAAGGTCGTGAAGTCCTGCGAGTACACCGCGACGGTGCGCCCGTGGATCGTGCCGATGCCGGTGACCACCGAGTCGCCGTACGGGCGGTTGCGGTCCATGCCGAACGCGGTGCTGCGGTGCCGGACGTACTCGTCGAGCTCGACGAAGGTCCCCGGGTCGACGAGCAGCTCGATCCGCTCGCGGGCGGTCATCTTGCCCTTGGCGTGCTGCTTGGCCTGGGCGTTCTTCTCCTGATCGAGCACCGCCTCGGTGTAGCGGGCGCGGAGGTCCGCGAGCTTGCCGGCGGTGGTCGAGAGGTCGGGCGTGTCCGTCACGGGTACCACCCTAGCGCCGGGTCGCGCCGTGCCGCTGGAGGTTCGGTACAACGCATCCCGGGTTCCTTTGGCGGCTCGGGAGGCGGTCTTCTGTCGGGCAGGACCGTTCGCTGCTGCGAGGTTTCCCTGTCCCTAGATCAGGCTGTTGTCCTGAGATCACTCTGTTTCGGGGCCGATCGTCCTGTTCTCGGGCGAGTCTCCTGATCTGGGCGCCGGCCGGAGAGCCGGGACTCGTACCCTGGGGGAATGGACTTCCCCCGGACCCGAATGATCGCCGCGCGACTGGAGCAGGTGCCGCACGCCGGATCGACCAATGCGGACCTCCGCGTCGCCGCGGAGCGGGAGCCGGAGCGGTGGCCGCATCTCTCGGTGCTTCTGACGGATGATCAGCGCTCCGGTCGCGGGCGCCTGGACCGGCGGTGGGTGGCGCCGGCAGGGGCGTCGCTGGCGATCTCGGTGCTGGTCGATGCCGAGCGGATCCCGCCCGGCGCGCGAGGCTGGATCCCGCTCGTCGCCGGCGTGGCGATGGCGGAGTCGGTCGCCGCCCAGCTGCCGGACAGTGCCCGGTCGGCGGGCGCCGTGACGGTGAAGTGGCCGAATGACGTACTGGTCGCCGGAGCGGAGGGAACGGCGCGCAAGATCGCGGGCATCCTCGCCGAGGCGTTGAGCGAGGGGCGCGTGATCATCGGCGTGGGCGTGAACACCGCGATGACCGAGGCCGATCGGCCGGTCCCGACGGCTACGTCCCTGGCGATCGAGGGCGGCACGCCCGATGTCGACGCCCTGGTCGCCCTGTTCCTGGCCCGGCTGGATGAGCTGCTCCGGGCGCTGGGCGAGACCGGCGACGCCGTTCGGGGGGGCGTCCACGCGGCGGCGACGGCGTGCTGCGGCACGCTCGGGCAGACGGTGGCCGTGTCACTGCCCGGCGGGGGCACCCTCACCGGTGAGGCGACCGGCCTCGCCGCCGACGGCCGGCTGATCGTGCGGACGAGCCACGGCGAGCAGCTGATCGCCGCTGGCGACATCGTGCATCTGCGGCCGGCTCCCTCGGCGGCGGGCTGAGGTCACGATCCGAGGCGGAATCACGCGCGCGCGAGGGGACCGCGGTCCCCTCGGCGTGGTCCGGCGACCGTGGTCGGCCTGCGCGGCTGATCGATCCGTCGTCCGACGGTGGGGCCGTTCCGGACGCAGGCCGACAGCACCGTCTCCGGCCGCATCGCGGACGGTTGACCGGTGCCCCGGGCCCCGCCGGCGTGCGCGGAGAGCAGACGCGGGACACACGCCGCGTCAACGGCGGCCGGAACGGGCCGGGACGGCACAATGGAGGGGTGAGCGAACCGGTGACACTCGGCGGACGGCCCCTGATGCCGCCGCCCGGCGCGCCCGCGTCGGAGCATCTCGTCGCCCGCTTCCGCGGCCACGCCCGGCATCTGTTCTGGTCGGGTCTGCTGCTCATCGCCGTCTGCGGTGCGGCCGCCTACCTCTACGACAATCTGCCGGCGCCCTTCGAGAACTGGATGCTGCTCGCGGCGGCGGGGATCCTCCTGCTCTTCGGCGTGCTCGTGCCCTGGATCGTCTGGCTGTCGCGGACCTACACCATCACCACCCGCCGCGTGATCGCGCGGACCGGGCTCGGATCCCGGAACGCCCGTGAGATGTCGCACTCGCGGGGATACGCCATCGCCGTGCACCGCGGGCTCCTGCAGCGGATGTGCGGGGCCGGGACGATCGTGCTCTCCAACGGCGTGGACGCCCCGCTCCGGCTGGTGGACGTGCCGAGCGTGAACCTCGTGCACGAGACCCTCGCCGACCAGATGGAGGTGGGGCAGATCCTCGCCCACCGGGACGCGCAGTCCCAGGCGATCTCTCCGGTCGCTCCTCCGCTCTGAGCCGGGACGCCGGCGGAGGGCAGGCGGGGGAGGGATCCGGTGACGCCCGCCCGCACCGATGCGGAAGAATGGACGTCGAAGAGAAACGGAGACGTCATGACCCTGCGCGTGGGCGTGATCGGCGGCGGACAGCTGGCACGGATGATGATCGCACCGGCCGTGGAGCTCGGCATCGAGCTGCGGGTCCTCGCCGAGGCGGAGCGGATGTCGGCGGCGCTGGCCGCGACCGCGGTGGGCGACTACCGCGACCTTGAGACGGTGCGGGCGTTCGCCCGGGAGGTGGACATCGTGACCTTCGACCACGAGCACGTGCCCCAGGACGTGCTGCGCGCCCTGGTGGACGACGGCATCGCGGTGCACCCCGGCCCCGACGCCCTCCGGTTCGCGCAGGACAAGCTGGAGATGCGCGCGCGTCTCGCCGACCTCGGCGTGCCTCAGCCGGAGTGGGCCGCCGTGTCCGATCGGACGAGCCTGCAGGCCTTCCTCGACGAGCACGGCGGGCGTGCCGTGGTGAAGACCCCGCGCGGCGGCTACGACGGCAAGGGCGTCCGCGTCGTGCGCAACGCCGTCGAGGCCGATGACTGGCTCTCGCAGCTGACCGGGGGCGGGGCGCTGCTCGCCGAGGAGCTGGTCCCCTTCACCCGCGAGCTCGCCCAGCAGGTGGCGCGCCGGCCGTCGGGACAGATCGCGGCGTATCCCGTGGTCGAGACGGTCCAGCGCGACGGGGTGTGCGCCGAGGTGATCGCCCCCGCACCGGTGCAGGTGCCCCGGCTCTCGGAGGTGGCGGCCGGGATCGGGACGCGCATCGCGGAGGGGCTGGGGGTGACGGGCATGCTGGCCGTGGAGCTGTTCGAGACCGGCGATGAGCGGATCCTCGTCAACGAGCTGGCGATGCGCCCGCACAACAGCGGGCACTGGACCCAGGACGGCGCGGTCACGAGCCAGTTCGAGCAGCACCTCCGTGCGATAGCCGACCTGCCCCTCGGGGCGACGGATCCCTGCGCGGCGTGGGCGGTGATGGTGAACATCCTCGGCGGGCCCGCGGAGGGTGCGATCGACGAGCGCTTCGCCGCGGCGATGACCGCGCACCCGACCGCGAAGATCCACACCTACGGCAAGGACTCCCGGCCGGGACGCAAGGTCGGGCACGTGAACGCCGTCGGCGCCGAGCTCGACGAGGTCGCCTACGTCGCGCGCGCGACGGCGGCGCACTTCGCCTGAGGCCGCCGCACGCGGTGCTCGGCGAGCGGAGACGGACCGGGCATGACCACGGATCGGATGTTGCGCGTGCCGCGCGGGGATCTTCCAGGGGTGCGCCGTAGCCTGGGGGAGTGACCGAGCCGCTGCACTCCTCCTCATCCCCCCTCGTCGGCGTCGTGATGGGCTCCGACTCGGACTGGCGGGTGATGGCCGATGCCTCGCAGGTGCTGACCGAGTTCGGCATCCCGCACGAGGTCGAGGTCGTCTCGGCCCACCGCACCCCGGACAAGCTCGTCCGCTACGGGCGGGAGGCCCGGGCCCGCGGCCTGCGTGCGATCATCGCCGGCGCCGGCGGGGCCGCGCACCTCCCCGGCATGCTCGCCTCCGTGACGGCGCTCCCGGTGATCGGCGTGCCGGTGCCGCTCGCGCTCCTGGACGGCATGGACTCGCTGCTGTCGATCGTGCAGATGCCCGCCGGCATCCCGGTGGCCACGGTGTCGATCGGCGGGGCGAAGAACGCCGGTCTCCTGGCCGCCCGGATCCTCGGCGCGGCCGATCCGGCGATCGCCGATAGGGTCGAGGCCTATGCGCGCCACCTCGAGCTGCCGGTCGAGGCGAAGAACGTCCGGCTCAAGGGATCGCTGTGACTCTGACCGCACCACCGCG
>JBEBWQ010000184.1:0-4942 GCA_040392075.1 Microbacterium sp. | reverse complement strand
CCGGCAGTTCTGACTCAGAGCTGCCGGTCGAGGCGTCTCCGCCGGTCGAGGCTCCGTCCCGGGGCACCGCCGGAGACGATGATGCCCCTCTCCCGGAGGAAAGGGGCATCGGACGTGAGGATCCGGATCAGAGGCCCGGGTAGTCACGCTCCGGGGCGCCGATGTACAGCTGCTGCGGGCGGCCGATCTTCGTCTGCGGGTCGCGCTGCATCTCCCGCCAGTGCGCGAGCCAGCCCGGCAGGCGGCCGATCGCGAACAGCGGGGTGAACATGCGCGTGGGGAAGCCCATCGCCTTGTAGATCACACCGGTGTAGAAGTCGACGTTCGGGTAGAGGCGGCGCTCCCGGAAGTAGTCGTCGCTGAGCGCGATCTCCTCCAGCTCCTTGGCGAGGTCCAGCAGCGGGTCGGTGACACCGAGCTCGGCGAGCACCTCGTCGGCCGACTCCTTGACCAGCTTCGCCCGCGGGTCGTAGTTCTTGTAGACGCGGTGCCCGAAGCCCATGAGCTTCACCCCGTCCTCCTTGTTCTTCACCCGCTCCACGAAGCGCGCCACGCCCTCGCCGGAGTCGCGGATCTGCGCGAGCATCGTCAGCACGGCCTCGTTCGCCCCGCCGTGCAGCGGGCCGTAGAGGGCGTTGATGCCCGCCGAGATGGAGGAGAACTGGTTGGCACCGGTGGAGCCGACCAGGCGCACGGTGGAGGTGGAGGCGTTCTGCTCGTGGTCCTCGTGCAGGATCAGCAGCCGCTCCAGCGCGCGCGACATCACGGGGTTGACCTCGTAGATCTCGCTGAGCACGCCGAAGTTGAGCTTGAGGAAGTTGTCCACGTAGCTCAGCGAGTTGTCGGGGTAGAGCATGGCCTGGCCGACGGCCTTCTTGTGCGCGTAGGCGGCGATCACCGGCAGCTTCGCCAGCAGACGGATCGTGTTGAGCTCGACGTGCTCCGGGTTGTGCGGGTCGGACTGGTCCTCGTAGTACGTGGAGAGGGCCGCGGTGGCCGCCGACAGCACCGACATGGGGTGCGCGGTGTGCGGCAGCGCCGGGAAGAACCGCTTGAGGTCCTCGTGCAGGAGGGTGTGACGGCGGATCTGCTCGTCGAAGCCCTCGAGCTCGGAGGCGCTCGGCAGCTCGCCGTAGAGCAGCAGCCAGGCGACCTCGAGGTAGGAGCTGTTCTTCGCCAGCTGCTCGATGGGGTAGCCCCGGTAGCGGAGGATCCCCTGGTCGCCGTCGATGTAGGTGATGGCCGACTTGGTGGAGGCGGTGTTCACGAAGCCGTAGTCGAGCGTGGTGCAGCCGGTCTGCCGGGTCAGGGTCGAGATGTCGATGCTGGGATTGCCGTCGGTGCCGGGGATGATCGGGAACTCCGCGGTGGTATCGCCGATCGACAGCGTCGCCGTCGCCTGCTGGTCTGCCGTTGCGCTCACGCGGGACCTCCCTGTGCCTGTGTGGCCTGTTCCTGGGGGACCGGTGCCCCCTCGTCTCGGTGCGCGGCCGGGTTGCGGCGCGTCGCCCCTACAGCCTAGTGGCGACGAGGACCAACTGTTGACCGCCTCAAAAGATGCCGGGAAGTCTCTGACGAAACCTATAAAAACTGCCGGAACCCGGTCGGCGACGAGCGGCGACGCCCCCGTCGCCTCGAGTGCGATGGCAGCGTAGACGGACGTTCCCGGGCTCCGCGCACCGGTGGAGACGCCGGAGCCCCGGCGCGGTCAGCGTGCGTCGCCGGCGCTCTCGTGGAGCCGCCGCGCCGCCTCCGCGATCCGCTCGGTGGGAGCGGTCAGGGCGAGGCGCACGTGATCGCCCGAGAAGGCCCCGTAGAAGTGCCCGGGACCGGCGAGGATGCCGAGGTCGGCGAGGCGCGTCATCGACGCCCAGGCGTCCCGCCCCTCCGTCGCCCAGAGGTAGAGGCCGGCCTCGGAGCCGTCGATCCGGAACCCGGCCGCCTCCAGCGCCGGGCGCAGCAGCTCCCGCCGCTCGCGATAGAGCTCCTTCTGCGCGAGCACGTGGGCGTCGTCGCGCAGCGCCACCGCCATCGCGTGCTGCACGGGCGCCGGGGGCATGAGACCGAGGTGCTTGCGCGCGGTCAGGAGCTCGCCCACGACCCGTGCGCAGCCGGCCACGAGCGCCGCCCGGTAGCCGGCGAGGTTGGACTGCTTGCTCAGCGAGTACACGCTCAGCAGGTTCGCCCGGGTGCCGCCGGTGACCCGCGGGTCCAGCACCGAGGGGACCGGCTCGGTCGCCCACGGTCCGTCCCAGCCGAGCTCGGCGTAGCACTCGTCGCTGGCGAGCACCGCGCCGATCTCCCGGGCACGGCGGACGGCGGCGGCGAGCTCGCCCACCGTCCAGGTGCGCCCGTCGGGGTTGCCGGGGGTGTTGATCCAGATGAGCCGGGCGTTGTCCGGCCAGCGGGCGGGATCGTCCTCGGCGATCGGCTCGGCATCGACCGTGCGGGCGCCGACCTCGTAGGTCGGGTAGGCGATCCGCGGGTGCACCACCGCGTCGCCCTTCCCCAGGCCCAGCAGCAGCGGCAGCAGGGCGACGAGCTCCTTGGAGCCGATCGTCGGCAGCACGTTGTCCACGCGCAGGTCCGGCACCCCGCGGCGGCGTGCGTACCAGTCCACGATGGCCTCGCGCAGCGCCGGGGTCCCCATCGTCTGGGGATAGGCGTGCGCATCGGTGGCGTCGGTGAGCGCCCGGCGGATCACCTCGGGGGTGGGATCGACCGGGGAGCCGATCGAGACGTCCACCAGCCCGCCCGGGTGCGCCTGCGCGCGCTCACGGTACGGCGTGACGGTGTCCCACGGGTAGTCGGCGAGGTCGCGGACCCCCATCACTCCCCCTGTGGCGGGAGCACGGCGACGACCGGGTGGTCGTGCGCGATCGGACCGACCTTGGCGGCGCCGCCGGGGGACCCGATCTCCTCGAAGAACTCCACGTTCGCGCGGTAGTAGTCCTGCCACTCCTCGGGCAGGTCGTCCTCGTAGTAGATCGCCTCCACGGGGCAGACCGGCTCGCAGGCGCCGCAGTCGACGCACTCGTCGGGATGGATGTACAGCGAGCGCTCGCCCTCGTAGATGCAGTCGACGGGGCACTCGTCGATGCAGGCACGATCCTTCACATCGACGCAGGGAAGAGCGATCACATACGTCACCCCTCAAGTCTACGCGTCGGCGCCGGAGCCGGAGGCCGCCCCTCCCGCCCCGGAGCGGACGGCGGACGCTATCGCCGCGGTGCCCGGCGCGGCCAGAGCACGACGACCAGCACCGCGCCGCCCAGCGCGTAGGTCCAGACCCGCCCGAGCGGGGTGTCGGGGACGAGGATCGATCCTCCCGGCCCCACCCCCGAGGCGACGAGCGCCGCGGCGACCATGCCGAGCCCGGTGGCCAGGGCGATGATCCGGTCGCCCGTGAGCGCCCGGACGGCGATGAGCAGCGCGCCGCTTCCGAGCAGGGCCACCGCCAGCCCGATCGGCAGCGGTCCCCACAGCACGCCGTGGGCGAAGGTGCCCGCCGCGCCGTAGACCACGCCGACGAGGACGGCGGCGAGCCAGGAGACGATGCGGATGAGCCAGCGCACCCGACGATGCTATCGCCTGGACTCCGCTCCTTACCGGGAGGAGGAGGTCTGCCGGGACGAGGAGCCCATCCGGGCGGGTCGATCCTCGTCTCGGCAGACCTCCTCGGCTCGGGCGAACGGACGGATCCGCGAGCGGGCGAGCCTGTCAGCGCCCCGGGAGGGCGGACGCCGTTCGCAGCGGCCTCGGCGTCCGCGCCGGGGTTCGGCCGGAGTGCCCGTTCACGGCCCCCGGGCCGACACAGGGACCGCCGCGAGCAGGCGAACGGCTCAGTCCGAGGGCAGGCCCTGGGCCGTCAACGACTGACGGAGGGTGTCGCGACCGCGCAGGCTGGACGCGTCGCGCACGCGGCCGAGCACGGTCGGCGTCCAGGTGTGCCCCGGGCGGCCCTGTCCGTCGAAGTAGGCCTCCAGCGCGGCGTCGTACGCGTCGATGTGCGCGGGCTCCGCCGGGGCGTACACCTCGCGGTGACGCACGGCGGGCTGCGGCAGCCGCGGCCGGATGCCTGCGCGGTCCGCGGGGTCCGGGTGCCCGATCGCCATGCCGAAGGTGGGGAAGGTCCCCTCGGGGAGGCGCAGCAGCTCGGCCACCTCGAGGGGGTTGTTCCGGATCGAGCCGACGAACACCGCGCCGAGGCCCAGGGACTCCGCCGCGACCACGGCGTTCTGCGCGGCGATCGCCGCGTCCACGAAGCCGACCACGGTGCTCTCGATGTAGTCGATCGCCGCGGTCGGCGCCTCGTGCCGGCGGGCGATCTCCCGGTTGCGGGCCCAGTCCGCCACGAAGACGAGGAACAGCGGCGCCCGCTCGATGAAGCGCTGGTTGTCGGCGAGCTCGGCCAGTCGCGCCCGTCGCACGGGGTCGTGCACCTCGATCACCGACCAGGTCTGGAAGTTCGAGCTGGTCGAGCCCGACTGCGCGGCGGCGATGATCGCCGTGGTCTGCTCCTCGGTCACCGGGGCCTCGGTGTAGCGGCGCACCGAGCGGTGCCGGTAGAGCAGGTCGAGCACGGGGTTGCGGGGCAGGTCCCCCTCCGGGACGTGCCCGCCGTAACGGGCGTCGAGGGGGTCGGCGGCGTCAGCGGGCGAAGTCACCGGTCCATCCTCCCACGCGGGCGCTCGGGCACCCTTCCTCCGTCAGGCGTTCGCGTCCTGGCGCTTCAGCCGCGCGGTCTCGCGCCCACGGGTGGTCTGGTCCAGGATCACCTTGCGGATGCGGACGATCTCGGGCGTCACCTCGACGCATTCGTCGTCGCGGGCGAACTCGAGGCTCTCCTCCAGCGACAGCTGGCGCGGCGGCGTCATCGACTCGAAGGTGTCGGCCGTGGAGGAGCGCATGTTGGTGAGCTTCTTCTCCTTGGTGATGTTCA
>JBEBWQ010000183.1:0-4946 GCA_040392075.1 Microbacterium sp. | reverse complement strand
TCGCATCTTCAGCCGAGAATCGGTCCTTCGCCCCAGAACAGGTCGATCGCGCCGCAACTGTCCTGTTCTCGGGCGACTGTCCTGTTCTCAGGACGGTGGTCATGCCGGGATCAGCGGTGCTCCCCATGGAGGTCCTGCGCTATCGCGGTCAGCACAGTGCGGGAGACGTACTCCGGTCGAAAGAGGATCTGCTGATAGTCGAAGCGGAGGACGGTGAATCCGCGGAGAGCGAGTCGCGCATCCGCTTCGAGGTCCCGGCGCCGGTCCTGCGGACCGGTGTGGAAGGCGAAACCGTCCAGCTGGACGACGAGCCGCTGGCCGATGAGCGCATCGACACGGCGCCCGTCGACTCGGGCCTGCTGGCGGATGGTCACGCCCAGGGTGCGCATCAGAGTCCGGAAACGACTCTCCAGACCGGAGTCGGACAGGTCATCGGCGAGCTCCGCGAGCGTCTGCGCGCGCTGGCTGCGCCAGCGGACGCGCCGCAGCTCCACCGTCGAGACGGATCTCTGGCGTATCGCCGACTCCCACACGGCGAGGGCGTCGGCCTGGGGCAGGCACCGCGCGATGTGGAAGAGCACGGTGAGCAGCGGATCCTCCGAGTGGTTCCGGGGGACGGGGACAGGGCCGCTGGCCCAGTGCAGACGGAGTCCGGACCGGTCGATCCTCCCCGAATCCGTGTGCACGGCGACGTGGATGCGGTCGTGGTCCGGCGTCCAGAGCCCGCAAAGCGCCGCCGCGCTCACACAGGTGACACGACCTCCGACGCGGAGAGCGCTCCGCCGGCGCGGATCGCAGTCGGACGAGAGGAGCCACGACCGACGCACGCGTTCGAGAGATCCTCCGCGCACGGCGTTCGCGATGAGGTACTTGCCGAAGCCTGCCGCGTAGGCCTCGGATGTGCGTACGGCACCGCCCCGCTGCGACACCCAATGCTCGATCGTCATCTCGCGATCTTCGTCGAGGCGGCCAGGCCGTCGCTCCCGGTTCACGGGATCCGTGGAGAACTCGGGATTCTTCAGACCTGTGGACGACGACGCTTCGCACCCGAGATCAGGACGTCCACCCGAGATCCGGAGGATTCCTCCAGAATGGGCCTGTCCTCGGGAGAACAGCCTCTTCTCGGAGCGAGGGACCGGGCTTTGCGCGGTGAAGCCATCGACGTCGAGGAGAAAGCGTGAACCGGATTCTGCACGCCGGGCAATACCGAGTGTGAGTATGAACAGCGAGAGCACGGACAGCGAGATCATCGCGCGGTCGCTGGCGGAGCCGCAGACGTTCGCCGAGGTCTTCGAACGCCACGCGCGGGCGGTAGGCGGCTACATCCGGCGCCGGGTCGGCGCGGGAGACGTCGAGGACGTTCTCAGCGAGACCTTCCTCGTGGCCTTCCGCCGTCGGGCGTCGTACGACTCCACGCGGGAGTCGGCGCTGCCCTGGCTGCTCGGCATCGCCACCCGGCTGGTGAAGCGGCATCGGGCGGCGGAGGCGCGGCAGTGGCGGGCGTTCGAGGCGTCCGATGGCGCGGGGTCGACGCAGGAGGATCCGCAGGCGACCGCCGAGGCGCGGTTGGATGCGCGCTCCGCCCTGCGTATCCTTGCGCCGCGCATCGCCGCGCTGTCGGCGAAGGACCGGGACACCCTGCTGCTGTACGCGTGGGGCGGGCTGACCTATGAGCAGGCGGCTGAGGCGCTGGGCGTCCCGGTCGGGACGGTCCGGTCGCGGCTGAACCGCGTCCGCCGCAAGCTCGCATCGCCGGGGTCGCGCAGTGCGGCCCGGCTGACCTGGATGGCGAAGGAGGAGAGCGATGTCGCTTATGGAACAGGTGCGTGAGATCGGGGCCGAGGAGGCGCGCGTCGAGGACGCACAGCTGGGCAGGGCCCGGCAGGCGCTGCTGCGGGAGGCCGCGCGCAGCGCGCACCCGACGGCAGCCCGGGCCTCCCGCCGCTGGGCGGGGATCGGGGCGGCGGGACTGGCGGCGGGAGCGGCGACCACCGCCCTCGTCCTCGGCTCGGTGCTGGCACCCGCTGCCGTCGTCTCGGCCGCAGCCGCCGAGGTGCTGGAGGAGGCCGCCGAGATGACGATCACGGCGATCGACACCGAGCTCGCTCCCGGGCAGTTCCTGCGGATCGAGGAACGCTACGATTTCCTGCAGTTCTGGGACGACGCGTGGCCGGACGGCGATGAGAGCACGCAGGCGTACGTCGTTCCGGGCCGGATGGGCGCCGCCGCGGCGGCGCTGGTCCGGGACACCCGGGTGCTCTACGTGCCCTCTGACCGTTCCGCGGACTGGTTCATGGAGTGGGGTCCGTTGACGATCCTTGACACCTTCGGCGATCGCGGTGCGGAGGCGGCGGCGGACGTGACCGCGTTCTACGCGGGCAGGAACGGCGGAGTCGAGCGGTGGGAGGGGGGCGAGATTCCCGCGGAGGGCGCGGACAAGCTGCCGACACCGTATCTGATCGACCGTCTGCGTCCGCACTACGACGAGATGCCGCGCGAGCCGCAAGCGCTGCTCGACTGGCTCCGTGCGCCCTCGGGCGAGACCGGGCCCGCCGCGGACGGGTGGCTCATGGCGAGCCTGTCCAGCCCGCATGTCATCAACCTGATGCCGGCCGACCTGCGCGCGAGCACGTTCCGCGCCCTGGCGCTGATCCCCGGACTCGAGGTGACCGCCCGTGACGGCGACCTCGTGACGCTGGAGCACACGGTGCCCGGGGGACGCGCATCGATCGTCGTGCTCGACACGGCCGCCGGCCTCATCCGGTCGTTCGCTGAGCGCTGGGGCGAGGGCGGTGTCGCCGCCGATACACCGGACTCGCTGATCACCGTCCATCTCCGCGTGGTGGACGAGGCTCCCGGGTCCTGAGGCCCGGTGCCCCGGGGTCCGGTCCTTTCCCGCTCACAGGGGAAGGGACAGGCCCGGGGCATGCCTGCACCGCTCGGCCCGGGTCGCTTCATTCCTGAGAACAGGCGGTCCGCCCGAGAACAGGAGAATTCATCTCGAATCGGCGGGCTCCGGGGCGACTGTCCTGTTCTCGGGCGAGCGGGGCGGGTGAGCCCCCGGGAGTGTCGGCGGTCGACCATAGACTCGGAGGCATGGCGTCAGACTCCTTCGTCCGCGTGCGCGGCGAGTACTCGATGCGGGACGGGGCGGCGTGCATCGGGCCGCTCGTCCGGGAGACTGTGAAGCAGGTCGTGCGGTCGGGGATGCCGGCGAACGCCGCGACCGATCACGGCAACACGGTCGCGGCGTTCGAGTCCTCCCGGGTGGCGAAGGAAGCCGGCATCAAGCCGATCATCGGCATCTAGGCCTACGCCATATCGGGGACGCATCGCAGCGACAAGACCCGGGCGTGCAGGGATCATCTGAGAAGCAAGGGGCGGGGCATGGGCGATCAGCGGGAGGTGACGCGCCGAGCGCTGTTCCTCGTGGCCGGTGCGGCGGGTGCGGGTCTTCTCACCGCGTGCGCGCCGTCCGGTGCGACGGGAGCAGCGGTCGCTCCGGCCCCGCGGACCACCTCCCTCCGGGTGACGACGACGCCCGCCCCGGTTCCGTCGCCCGATCCCCCGGTTCCGACGGCTCCGGCCGTCGACCCGGCGGCCGTGGCAGCGCGGCACGCGCACGCGGTGCCGGCCGACTGGGGGGTGGGCGTCGCCGGCGTGCGGTCCTCGCTTCTCGCGCCGTACTCCGCCTCCGGGGCCCCGCGGGTCGCCCTCACCTTCGACGCCTGCGGCGGCCCGCACGGCTCAAGGTACGACGCAGGGCTCATCGACGGACTGCGTGCGTCGGCCGTGCCGGCCACACTCTTCCTCAATGCGCGCTGGATCGAGACGCACCGCGCGATCGCGGAGGAGCTCGCCGCCGATCCGCTCTTCCTCCTCGCCAACCACGGCACGGTGCACGCCCCGCTCGCGGTGGACGGGCGGGACGCCTACGGCATCCCGGGCACGCGCTCGGCGCAGGAGGCGGTCGGGGAGGTCTGGGGAAACCACCGGATCCTCACCGAGCTCACCGGCGCGCCGCCGCAGTTCTTCCGCGCGGGGACCGCCCACTACGACGACGTGGCGGCCCAGATCGTCCGTGAGCTCGGCGAGACGCCGATCGGCTTCACGGTCAACGGCGACGGCGGCGCGACCTACGGCCCGGGCACGGTGCGCAGCGAGTTCGGGCAGGTCGAGGCGGGCGGGATCGTGCTGGCGCACATGAATCAGCCGGACAGCGGGACGAGGCAGGGCGCCCTCGACGCCATCGCGGACCTCCGCGCGCGGGGTGTCGACCTCGTCCACGTCGACGGCTGAGCGGGGCGAGGGCGCACGGGCTCACGCCGTCTCCGATGTCGGCGGTCGAACGTAGACTCGAAGGCATGGCATCCGACTCCTTCGTCCACCTCCACGTGCACAGCGAGTACTCGATGCTGGACGGTGCCGCGAAGATCGGCGCGATGACCCAGGCCGCCGCCGAGTACGGGATGCCGGCCATCGCCGTCACCGACCACGGCAACACGTTCGCCGCCTTCGAGTTCTACCGGGCGGCGCAGAGCGCCGGCGTCAAGCCGATCATCGGCCTCGAGGCCTACGTCACCCCCGGCACGCATCGCAGCGACAAGACGCGGGTCGCGTGGGGATCGCCCGATCAGAAGAGCGACGACGTGTCGGGCTCCGGCGCCTACACCCACATGACCCTGTGGAGTCAGAGCACCTCCGGCATGCACAACCTCTTCCGGCTGAGCTCGCTGTCGAGCATGGAGGGCTACTACTTCAAGCCGCGCATGGACCGGGAGCTGCTGCAGACCTACGGCAAGGGGCTGATCGCCACGACCGGGTGCCCGTCCGGTGAGGTGCAGACCCGCCTGCGGCTCGGTCAGTACGACGCGGCCAGAGCGGCGGCGGCCGAGTTCCAGGACATCTTCGGCAAGGAGAACTACTTCGCCGAGATCATGGACCAC
>JBEBWQ010000182.1:0-5003 GCA_040392075.1 Microbacterium sp. | reverse complement strand
ACCCGCGCGTTGGCCTCCTCCCCCGCCTCATCGGCCTCACGGGCCTGGCGCGCGTGCAGGCCGCCGGCCCAGCGGTTGATCAGCCAGAGCACCGGCGCGGAGATCAGCATGGCCAGGCTCACCCGCCAGTCGACGAAGACCATGCCGACGGCGACGCCGACCGGGACGACGATCGCGGTGACCATCGGCGCGAGCAGATGCGCGAACATCGTGGCGATGTCGGCGACGCTGGCGGAGACGGTGCGGGAGACCTGTCCCGTGCGGGCGGCGGTGAACCAGCCCAGGGGCAGGGTGCTCAGGTGGTCGCCCATAGTCGTCTGGATGCGGCGCATCATGTGCGCGGCGATGTCGAATCCGACCATGCCCTGCAGATAGTTGGCGGCGAACACCAGGACGACCGCGACGGCGAGGACGGCGAGCCAGACGAGGGTCGAGCCGGCATCCCCGGACAGCACGGCCGTGAGCAGGGGGACCAGCACCAGATAGGCGGCCGACTGGGCCAGCGCGTAGACCAGCAGGTACGCCGTGTAGCGCGGGATGAGCGGGCGCTGCTCGGCGGGGACCAGGGCGAACAGTCTGCGGATCATCGTGCGCTCTCCTCGTCATCCGATCCGGTCAGGACATCGTCCTCACCCGGCGGTACGGTGTCCGAGCCGGTCACGCCGCCGCCCGGGCGGGTCGGCGCCTCGCCCGAACCGCTCCGGCCCTCGCCCGATCCGCCCGGGGCGTCGTCCGACCCGGCCAACGTGCTCTGCTCCGCTCGCCACAGCCGTTCATAGCGGCCTCCGGCGGCGAGCAGCCGCTCATGGGTCCCGCTCTCGGTCACCCGCCCGTCCTCCAGGATCACGATCCGGTCGACGTCGACGATGGTGGCGAGGCGATGCGCGATGACGAGCACGGTCCGGCCCTGGACGAGGTGCGACAGCGCCTCCTGGATCGCCGACTCCGACTCGGGATCGACCGACGCGGTCGCCTCCTCGAGCACGAGGACGGGGGTGTCGGCGAGGAGGGCACGGGCGATGCTCAGACGCTGCCCCTCGCCCCCGGAGAGGCGCGCGTCCTCCCCGATGACGGAGTCGTAGCCGCGGGGAAGGGCGAGGATGCGGTCGTGGATGCGCGCGGCGCGCGCGGCCGCCCGCACCTCGTCGAGGCTCGCCTCCGGACGGGCGAGGGCGATGTTGTCCCGGACGGTCGCGCGCAGCAGCCGCACCTCCTGGAACACGAAGCCGACCTCCCGGTACAGGGCCTCCGGCGGCAGGCTGCGCAGATCCACGCCGTCGAGCGCGATCGCGCCGCCGGTCGGGTCGAAGAAGCGCGGCAGCAGCGTCGCCAGGGTCGACTTGCCCGCGCCGCTGGGGCCGACGAGCGCGGTGATGGTGCCCGGCTCCAGGCGGAGGTCGACACCGTCGAGCACGGCGCGCCCCGACCGGTACTCGAATCGCACGTCGCGGAACTCCACCAGCCGGCCGCGACGCGCGTCGGAGAGCGGGGCGAGCTCTGCGGTCCCACCGGAGGGCAGCTCGGGCTCGTCGAGAGCGCGGACGAGGCGCGTCGCCGCCGCGCCGGCCTGCCGGAATCCGTTGGCGGAGTGACCGATGGTCATGACGGGGGCACCGAGACCGAGTCCCAGGAACACGAACGGCAGGATCGTGATCGGCTCGATCCAGCCCCACGAGACGAAGAGCGCCCCGGCCCCCATCACGAGGAAGAGGGTGGTGACGGGATTGAGGAGCCCGGCGGAGGCCGCCTCGGCCCGCGTCATCGGCTGCACCCAGCCGATGAAGAAGCGGGAGAACTCGTCCACCGCCTCCTGGTAGCGGTGGTGCGCACGACGCGCCTGGCCGAACACCCGCACCACCTGGATGCCGTCGACGAACTCGATCGCGCGGGCGTTGATCCGCTCCGACCATTCCGCGTACTCGCGCATCTTGTCCTCGTTGCCCCGCATCATCCAGGACAGGACCGCGACATAGCCCAGCAGCGGCAGGAGGACGATGACCGCGAGCCGCCAGTCCACCACGAAGAGGTAGACCATGCTGACGACGGGAACGGTGATCGCGGACACCGCGTCGAGCACCGAGTGCGCGACGAGGTAGTGCAGCGCCCCGATGTCGTCCTGCAGGTACTTCTTGATCGATCCGGCGCTGCGCGCGGTGAACCAGCCCAGCGGCAGCCGGCTGAACTTCGCCGCCAGGAGCGCCCGCAGCTCGGCGCCGTAGCGGGCGTCCCCGACGTGGGTCCAGAACAGCGCCAGCGCCGAGGCGGTGACCCGCAGCCCGAGACCGACCACGGCCATCAGCACGAGGCCCCACACCCGCGCCGGGTCAGCGGCTCCGCCGAGCAGCTCGCGCGCGATCTCCACGACCACGAGGAAGGGGATGACGTTCGCCAACGCCGCGACGAACTGGAGCACGCCCGCGCCGATCAGGGTGCCACGGACGGGGCCAAGGACACGACGACGGGCTGCGACGCGCTCGGCCGCCTCCGCCTTCCGCCCGGCGGCAGCGGACGCCGGCGCCGGGCTCTCGGTCTCTGCGGTCGGTTCGGCCAGGGCGGTCGATGTCATGGGGACTCCCTGCGGAAGGACGGAAGGCGGGCGGCGGAGAAAAGACGTGACAGCGCGACGCCGCCCGCCGTAGATTACTTAGGTAAGCCTAGCCAATGCTATATCCCACCGCGACCCCGAGAAGAGGACCCTCGATGAAGACGTCTCCCACCCGGCTGCTGCTGACCTGCGCCGCGATCGGCGTCGTCGGGGCGGCGCTGCTCATCCCCCTGCTCAACGTTTTCTCCCCGGCAGTGGTCGGCGGAATCCCCTTCGTCTACATGGCGCTCGTCGCCGTCTGGGTGCTCCCGGGCCTGCTCGCGCTGGCCCTCCTGCGTCGCGGGGGCGGGGCTCTCATCGTAGCGCGCGTCGCGGGGCGCGGCGCCGCCCCCAAAAACCCCAAACGGCTCTTCGGGGTGGGCGGGAACCACAAAGAAGCGCGCTTCCTGGAGGCGCCGTTCCTCATCGGGCTGTGGCGGAACTGGCGGGCGCCGCGCTTCTACATCGCCGGCGCCCTGGGCGCGTTCTCGCTCGGGCTGTTCAGCCTCAGCATCCTCGTCACCGCCATCCCGAGCACCGCGCTCCTCATCGTGGCGGTCGTCATCCCGATCGTCGTCGGGGTCGTGCTGACCTTCCTCGCCCGCCTCATCGCCGACCGTGTGGCCGAGACCGGCGCCCTCCGCGGGCTCCGCGGACCCGAGGTGCGCCGGAAGGCCGATCGCGGCGCCGCGATCGAGCCCGCCGCGGGCTCCCCTGCCGCATGAGCGCCCAGGGCCCTCTGGACCCACAGGATCACGGAGGCGCACAGGGCCACGGAAACACGCGGGGCCATGGAAACGCGCAGATCCCCGAGAGGCCACAGCCCTCCAACGGCAGGTCGGGGCCCGCGCGACGCGTAGGCTCCACCCGGTTCCTGCTCAGCTGCGCGGTGATCGGGGTGGCGGGAGGGGCTCTCCTCATCCCGGCGAACTGGCTCTCCACCGGGCTCTTCGTCACGGTGCCGTTCGTGTCCGTGGCGATCGCCGGGCTGTGGCTCCTGCCCGCCGTCGTCGCCCTCCGACTGTTCCAGCGCCCCCTCGCCGGGCTTCTGACCGGGTTCGTCTCGGGCCTCGTCCTCGTGCCGTTCTCCGGCTACGGCTTCACCAGCGTGCTGACCAATGTGTGGTGGGCATTCTTCGCGGAGATCGGCTTCCTCCTCGTGCTCTACCGCTTCTGGACGCTCTGGCAGCACTATGCAGGGGCCGTCGCGGTCGGCATCGCCTACCCGATCCTCGCGGGGCAGTCGTTCGGCCTGGACGCCCTTCCGGTCGCCGCCCGGCTCGGGTTCTTCGCCCTGACGATGGTGAGCGCCGTCGGCGGGACCGCCCTGGGCATCGCCATCGCGGCGGGCGTGCGCCGGGCAGGAACGACATCGCTCCCCACGGACCGGCGTCTACGGCGTCGCGGAGCGACTGCCGGTCCACGGTGAGCGTTCTGCCCCTCAGCCCGCCCGGCCGACCTTCCAGTAGCCGGTGAAGGTGATCCGCTGCTTCGGCACGCCGGCGGCGACGAGGTGACGGCGGCCTTCGGTGACGAGCTGCTGCTCACCGGCGAGGTATGCCTGGAGCGTCGCGGGATCCTCCGGCGTGTGGGCGCGCAGCGCCTCGAGCGCCGCCTGCCCCGGGCGGTCGTGCGGGTCGGCCCGCGGGAGCCACCGCAGCTCGACGCCCGCGGGGACGACGGCCTCCTGCGCGTCCTCGGCGGCGGGTGTCTCGACGATGGCCAGCCCTCGGGCGTCCCGCGGGAGATCCCGGAGGATGCCCAGGATCGCGGGCAGGGCGGACTCGTCCCCGACCAGAAGAAAAGCGCCGGCGTCGGCGAGGAGGTCGAATCCGCGCCCCTGGTCGATCAGCGCCACCTGCTCCCCCGGCCGCGCGCGCCGCGCCCACGGGCCGGCGATTCCGGCGTCGCCGTGCGCGACGAAGTCGACATCGAGCTCGCCCGCCTCGCCGCGAAGCTCCCGGACGGTGTAGTTGCGGAAGGGCGGCCGGGTCCCGGACTTCGCCGTGAGGTACTTCAGATAGCCGCCGACACTGAACTGCTGCGGCACCGCGTCGAAATCCGTCTCGCCGTCGGCACGGGGCAGGAACAGGCGGAACCACTGGTCATAGCCACGGGCGGGCAGGCGCCGGAGATCATCGCCGCCGAAGGTGACGCGCACCATGTGCGGGGTGACGGTCTCGGCGCGCAGCACGCGGGCCGTGTAGAGGCCGATGACTTTACGGCTGTCATGGAATCCCATGGGCTTCCTTTCACGGGGCAGCGGCGGAACGGGGCACGGGACCGCGCCTCGCCGGCGAAGCCAGATATGAAAAGGATAGCCTCACCTTATTCGAGTGGCGACCCTCCGCCCGCAGAGGGTCTCCGTCGCCGCTCAGGCGTGCGCGTCCTCGCACTCGGGCGACTCCGTCGACTCCAG
>JBEBWQ010000181.1:0-5011 GCA_040392075.1 Microbacterium sp. | reverse complement strand
GATGGTACTGCAGGGGGGACCCTGTGGGAGAGTAGGACACCGCCGGACTTCTTCGTTGAAATGGCCACCCAGTGCTGGGTGGCCATTTCGCGTTAACACGCCTTTTTCCGAGGCCGCGAAGGAAGGAACTCGTCATGACGGAGGACTCGTCGCGTCCTGAACGCTCCGATTCCGCGGATGAGGGACGTCCGAAGAGGGACTCGCAGAACCGGGACGGCCGTTCCGCGCCATACTCCGGCGGGCCGGACCGTGCAGGGCGCGGAGACCGACCGGCACGGGAACAGGGAGACAGGCCGGGCCGGCCCTCCGGCGGCGACCGTCCCCGTCGGGATGATCGCAGCGCGGGTTCGGGGCGTCCTCGCCCGGACCGGGCCGGCGATACGGCCCGTGGGGCATCTCGCGGCACCGGGCGCGGCGGCGAGGAACGACGCTCCGGTGGTTCCGGTTCGCGTTCGTCGGGCGGCTCCTCCGGAAGCGGACGCGACGGACAGCGCCCCTCACGTCCGAGCGAGGGCGACCGGCGGGGCGGAGATCGTCGCGGCCCCGAGCGGGGGGAGCGCCCTGCCGGGGGAGATCGCGGCACCGGTGGCACCGCCCGTTCCGGCGGTGCCGCGGGGGAACGGCGTCCCTCCTATGCGGATCGCGATCGGCGTGGCCCGCGTCCGGCCGAGGGCGGCCGGACCTTCTCCGGCGATCGTTCTCGCTCCGGCGAGCGTCCTCACTCCCACGATCGCTCTCGTTCCGGTGATCGCCCTGGTTCCGGCGATCGTCCCCGTTCCACCGGCGGCCCTCGCCCCGGCGGCCGCGATGCCGGAGCCCGTTCCTTCTCCGGCGGCGGAGAGCGCCGTGGAGGCTTCTCCGATCGCGCCCCCCGTGACGGCGATCGCGGGGCGTCCCGCCCGCCCCGCGAGGATCGTCCGGTCGAGCCGGAGCTGCCCGAAGAGGTCGTCCCGCAGGATCTGCATCCTGCAGCGCGCAACCAGCTGAAGACCCTCAGCAAGGAGAACGCCGAACGGGTGGCCCGCCATCTGGCGATGGCGGCCCGCCTCATCGACGAGGACCCGGCTCGTGCCCATGAGCATGCCCTCGCCGCCTCCCGGCGCGCCGGGCGGATCGCGGTCGCCCGCGAGACCGTCGCGATCACCGCGTACGCGACCGGCGACTTCGGCCTGGCCCTGCGGGAGCTGCGGACCTATCGCCGGATCTCCGGCAAGGACGATCAGATCGCGCTGATGGTCGACAGCGAGCGGGGGATCGGCCGCCCCGATCGTGCGCTGGAGCTGGGGCGCGCCGTGGATCGTGCCGCTCTGCCCGTGGAAGCACGGGTCGCGCTGGCGATCGCGATGTCGGGGGCCCGGCTGGATCGCGGTGAGACCGAGCTCGCGCTCGGCGAGCTGGAGATCCCCGAGCTCGACCCCGATCGCGCGTTCCCGTGGAGCCCCGCCCTGTTCGCGGCCCGTGCCGCCGTGCTCGAGGACCTCGGACGCGGCAGCGAGGCCGCCTTCTGGCAGGAGCGCGCGGATGTCGCCGCGGCCGCGCTGGGGGATGACCCCGAGGACGGCGACGAGGAGATCGTGATCGAGGACAGCCTGCTCGAGGACGAGGAGTGAGGGGCCTGTTCGGGCGCACGTCCACGCCGCTGGACGGTGTGGACGTGCTGCTGGCCGACCTCGACGGCGTCGTCTACGCGGGTCCCGGTGCGCTTCCGCACGCCGTGGAGAGCCTTCGGAAGGCCGGCGAGGGGCGACGGCTCGGGTACATCACCAACAACGCCTCCCGGACCGACGCGTCCGTGGCCGCGCACCTCACCGAGCTCGGTCTCGACGTCGGCGCGGCGGACGTGGTGACCAGTCCGCAGGCGGCGATGCGGCTGCTGGCGCAGAGCGTGCCCGCGCCCGCGACGGTCCTCATCGTCGGCGGGGAGGGCCTCGTGGTCGAGGCGGAGAAGGCCGGCTACACCGTCACCCGCCGGGCCGCCGACGGACCGGCCGCCGTGCTGCAGGGATTCGCGCCGCAGGTCGCCTGGACGGATCTCGCCGAGGCCGCGTACGCGCTGAAGGTGCCGGAGGACGAGGGGGGCATCCCCTGGATCGCGACCAACACCGACTGGACCATCCCGCAGGCGCAGGGCGTGGCCCCCGGCAACGGCACCCTGGTGTCCGCGGTGCACACCGCGGTGGGCCGCCTGGCCACGGTCGCCGGCAAGCCCGAGGTGCCGATCTTCCAGGAGGCCGTCGCCCGGTTCGGCGCGACCAAGCCGCTGTTCCTCGGCGACCGGCTCGACACCGACATCCTCGGCGCGACCCGCGCGGGCATGGACTCGGCGCTGGTGCTGACCGGCATCGACCGGCCGAAGCACGTCCTGGCAGCGCCCGACGGCTCGCGTCCCACCTACGTCTTCGAGGATCTGCGCGACCTGCACCGTCCCTACCCGCAGACCAGGCGGAAGGGCGGTGCGGTCCAGGTCGGCGAGGCGATCGTGAGGATCGCGCCGGACGGCGCGGTCGAGATCCTCGCCGCGGGGCCCCGGCCGATCGACCTGCTGCGTGCGGGAGCGACCGCGATCTGGGACACCGGCCGGGCGATCTACGCCTTCCGGGTGCCGGAGCTGCTGTACCAGGATCCCTTCCACCGCCCCTGATCCCCGCGCTCTTCGGGCGAGACACGCGTCCTCTCCAGACCCACGATCGGCGGCGAGGATGTCGGACCCGCCGCGTACAGTAGAGGGATGAGCCAGGAGACTCTGCCCCCGGAGGACCGCGACGACGCCGTCTCGGGCGCCTCGGCCGGGTCCTCGGCGGAGGAGGCCCATCCCACCGACGGGCTCTGGAGCCGGCTGCGCCTGATCGAGGGGCAGCCGCTGGCCAGCAGGGCGGCGGCGTACTCCGCGCTGCACGACGACCTGGCCCGGCGGCTGGAGCAGGCGCCCCGCGCCGAGGGCGGATCACCCCTCGAGGGAACCGGGCGCACGCCCTCCCCGGCGGCCCGGTGATGGGCCGTCCCGGCGCGCTCCGCCTGGACCAGGCGCTGGCGGAGCGCGGTCTCGCCCGCTCCCGCACCCATGCCGCGCGCCTCATCGCCGAGGGCCGTGTGAGCGTCGACGGCCGTCCCGTCGTCAAGGCGTCGGTGCCGGTCGACGAGGGCACGACGCTGAGCGTCGCGGGCGAGGACCACTACGTCAGCCGCGCCGCGCACAAGCTCATCGCCGCGCTCGACGGATTCGGCGTCCCGGCGGACGGTCGCCTCGCACTGGACATGGGCGCCTCGACCGGCGGGTTCACCCAGGTGCTGCGGGAGCGGGGCGCGCGCCGGGTGCTCGCGGTCGACGTCGGCCACGATCAGCTGTCGCCGCAGATCGCCGCGGACCCGGGGGTCGTCGCCGTCGAGGGGTTCAACGTCCGCTCGATGACCGCGGAGTCGCTCCGCGCCGCCACGGGCGAGTCCGCCGCCCCCGACCTCGTCGTGGGCGATCTCTCCTTCATCTCGCTGGAGCTCGTCTTCCCCGCCCTCGCCGCGGTGGCCGCACCCGATGCGGACATCGTGCTGCTCGTCAAGCCGCAGTTCGAGGTGGGACGGACCGCCGTACGGGGCGGGCTGGTGACCGATCCCGCCACCCGGGCGGACGCGGTCGCGCGCACGGTGTGGAGCGCCCGGGACCAGGGGCTCGGGATGCGGGGGATCCTGCCCTCGCCGATCCTCGGCACGCACGGCAACGCCGAGTACCTGGTGCACCTCCGTCCCGGAGAGGGGGACGCTCCGGCAGAATGGACGAAGCGGATCGACGAGGTGGCCGGAGGACGATGAACGAGCGGAACATCCTGGTCGTCGCGCACGCGCTGCGCGACGACACGGTCGGCGCGGCGCGTCGCGTCGTCGAGTCGCTGCGGCAGGCCGGAGCCCGTCCGGTGCTCGCGATCGAGGACCGCTCCCAGCTCGCCGCGGTCGATCCCGGCTTCGGCAGCGTGGACGCTCTGGGACAGGACGTCCCGGTGACCGCGCTAGAGGCGGCGATCGTCCTCGGCGGCGACGGGACCATCCTCCGCGCCGCCGAACTGGTGCGCGGCAGCGACGCGCCGATCCTCGGCGTGAACATGGGGCACGTCGGCTTCCTCGCCGAGATCGACCGCGACGACATGGACGCGGCGGTGCATCGCATCGTCGCCCGGGACTACGAGGTGGAGGAGCGGCTCGCGCTGCAGGTCCGCGTGAAGGACGCCAGCGGCGAGGTCGTCTACGAGACCTGGGCGCTGAACGAGGCGACGGTCGAGAAGGCCAGCCGGGAGCGCATGATCGAGATCGTCCTCGAGATCGACGGCCGCCCGCTCTCCAGCTTCGGCTGCGACGGCATGGTGATCTCCACGCCGACCGGTTCCACCGCCTACAACTTCTCCGCGGGGGGCCCGGTGATCTGGCCGGGCGTCGCGGCGATCTCCGTGGTGCCGCTCTCGGCGCACGCGCTGTTCGCCCGTCCGCTCGTGGTGAGCCCCGATGCCGCAGTGGCCATCGAGATGCAGGAGCGTACCGCCGGCACCGGCATCCTCTGGTGCGACGGCCGCCGTTCGCACGAGCTGCCGCCCGGGGCCCGGGTCGTCATCCGCAGCTCCCTGGAGCCCGTGCGGCTCGCGCGCCTGCATCCGGCGCCGTTCACGGATCGCCTCGTGCGCAAGTTCCGGCTTCCGGTGGCGGGCTGGCGCGGTCAGGGGGAGCCGGCGTGATCGAGGAGATGCGCCTGCGCGATCTGGGCGTGATCCAGGACGCGGTCCTCCCGCTCGGCCCCGGCTTCACCGCGATCACCGGGGAGACCGGCGCGGGCAAGACCATGGTGGTCTCCGGGCTCGGCCTGCTGCTGGGGCAGCGGTCCGACGCGGGGGCGGTGCGGCAGGGGGCGGCGCAGGCCGTCGTCGCGGGCGTGTGGATCGTCCCCGAGCGGGGGCGGATCGCCGAGATCGTCGCGGATGCCGGCGGTGACCTCGAGTCCGCCGGCGACGGCAGCGCCGAGCTGTACGTCTCG
>JBEBWQ010000180.1:0-5030 GCA_040392075.1 Microbacterium sp. | reverse complement strand
ACGGCGTAGGTCTTGATCCCCGGGACGCACTCGCCGCGCTCGGAGGCCCAGCGCTGGGCGCGGATCGCATCGAGCTTCGCCTGCAGCGGCGAGCTCTGCTGCGGGTGGTGCCCGTAGGCGGCGAAGAGCCGTCCGGACGCCGTGCGCAGCCCCTTCTCCCGCATGCCCACCCGGGAGAGCATCGCCATCTCCCGGCGCCCGGCGAGCCGCTCGAGGTAGATCGTGTCCGCCCCGCGATGCACGGACAGGTGCACGCCGACCGAACGCGTGTCGGAGCGCAGGTCGAGCAGGCACGGCAGGGCGGCCTCGCGCAGACGCGCGAGCTCCGGCACGGTCTGGCCCATCTCGTACATCCGCCAGCCGAGCTCGTATCCGCCCGGGGACTTGTTCAGGTAGCCGAGGCCGGTCAGCTCCGTGGCCAGCCGGTGGACCGTCGCCTTGGGCAGGTGCAGACGCCGGCTGAGATCGGTGAGCCCGACGCGCGCTCCGACCTCGTGCAGAGCGCTGAGCACGCGATCGGCCTTGCTCAGCACGGACTCGCCGGCCGTGTCCGGGGATTCGTCGGACAGGTCCCCGGAGGAGCCGGGGACCGCCTGCATCGTCAGGGGCATCGGAGGAGTTCACCTGCTTTCCAGATGACTGTTTTCCAAATGGTCAACGCTCACTTTGCCCCTTCTTCCCATCGGCGTCAAGAGCCCGGAGCGACCCGTCGCCGATCTGTGACAGAACCGCCTCCGCCGGCCCCGCACCGGGCTTGGAACGCCCGCCCCGCGCCCGTCGCAACCGGCATTGCCGGGTCCTCCGGCTCGCACCGGACCGCTCCCGGTCGCGGCGGCCCCGCGATCAGGGGTGCCAGAGGAGCATCACGGTCATCGCCAGGACCGACATCGCCCCGGTGATCACCTCGACGCGCAGGACCGCCTCACCGGCGCTCCGGAGCAGGACAGCCGATGCCGCGAGGTAGCCGGCGCCCACGAGCATCGCGAACAGCGGCAGCGCGCCGCCGCCGTGCGCGTGCCCGGCGGAGACCATCGTCGCCCCGGGGATCGCGACCATCGCCGCCGTCAGCACGGCCATCACCACCAGGTGCAGGGCCCGGAATCCGGACAGGGGATCGCCCCGTCCGCGCCGCATCAGCACGGGTCCGGCGAGCACGACCATCAGCGTCACCCAGGCGACGCCGGGGAGCAGGCTCCCCTGCCCGATCATGACGTCAGCCATGCCGAGCAGCATCAAGGACATGGAGGCCAGCATCAGCGGATCGACGCGCACGCCGCCTCGCGGCCGCGCCGAACCGGCGCCGGTCACGAGGACGGCGCCGGGGGCGGGGACGGCGCTGGGCACCGGGACCGCTCTGTGCGCGAGGCTGCAGCACCCCGCGTGCACGGCTCCCAACGACAGCGATGTCGCGATGAGGGCGAACTCCACGGCTCAATGATGGCAGTGATCGCCCGCGGACGGGACATGGCACGCCCCGTCCGCCGCCTGGGCGGGCGGCACGTCCAGCGCGGGGTTCTCGTCGAAGAAGTTGTTCGGCAGCAGCCAGAACCCGGCGACCTCGGTGGGCATCACCGGCCAGTCCTCGGCACGGGGGATGTGGGTGACCCCGAGCGTGTGCCACAGCACGACGTCGGTGTCGGCCACGGGTCGGTTCCCCTGCGTCCACTGCGGCAGGCCCACGCCGGAGCGGTCCTGGTTGGGGTGGTCGCCCGAGGCGCGGATCTCCTCCGGGTGATACGGGGTCACCCACACGTTCCGGGCGGCGAAGCCGGCCCGGCGGGCGATCATCGAGGGCTCGTGGGCGAGCAGCGTGGCCGATGCCCAGCCCGGCAGGAACTTGTACCCCACCGGCATGCCCCAGCGGTTGGTCTTGCCCGGGTTGATGACGGTCCAGCTGCGCGCGGTCTGGGTGTTCGTCACCGGATCACCGTCGTTCTCGTGCGCGATGACGGTCTTGGTCACCGCGATCGCGTTGCCCTGCGGGTTGTCCGGGCCGGTCGGCAGGCCGTGGGCGTCGTTCTGCACGACGGTGTTGCGCCAGCCGTCGACCTCCATGTCCAGGCGGAAGGAGAACACGTGCTGGTGGTAGGTGGCGATGAGGTTCTGCGCCACCGGGGTGCCGTGCGGCGTGGGCTCGCCGTCGGCGACGGCGCGGGTCTGCACGATGCCGAGGAGCTTCACCTCCACCTCGATCGAGCCGTCCTGACCGAAGTTCCAGTAGAAGCCGTAGTGGTAGTTGCCCACGGTGGCGATGGACGAGACCACCAGGCGCCGGGAGCGGCGCACGTCGACCTTCCCGGTCACCCAGTCGGTGTGCTTCCACAGGATGCCGTGGTCCTCCTCGTGGATGCACACGGCGTTCTCGATCCACTCGGGCTCCCCGTCGTCGCCGGCGAAGACGGCGTCGAGGTAGACGATCTCGCCCAGGCAGTCGCAGCCGAGGGTGAGCGAGTTGGCCATGCGGCCCAGGCCGTACTCCCCCGCGTCGAAGGCGCTGCGCCAGTTGTGCGCCGGGCTCGGCTCGCCGTAGGGCACCACCATCTCCGAGAGCGAGCCGCGGTGCATCACCGAGCGGTAGTCGTCCCCGTCGCGGTACTCCACGCCGTGCAGCACGAGACCCTCCAGGGGGTGCATCGCGATGCGCATCCGCCACTTCTGCCAGGTGAGGACCGTGCCGTCGATCTGGAAGCCGACGCCCTCGGGCTGCGTGATGTGCAGGGGCTTCACGTCGCCGCGCATCGGCTGGTTGTGCTCGGGGGCGTAGTTCGCCGTCTCCGGGTTCATCGGGCGCACGCCGAGGTCCCGCACGTCGACCACCTCGCCGGTGACCATGTCGGCGACCGCCAGAACGCCCTCGATCGGGTGGGCGTAGGCGTTGTCGTCGGGGAAGTGACGCAGGTAGGAGACGGTGCCGAAGAGCCGCCGTCCGGTCAGATCGAACTCGGTGCGGTTGGCCATCCCCCAGGGGTCCAGCTGCACGAGGCTCAGATCGGTGATGCCGCGCTTCGCGAGCGCCGCGACGTAGCGGGGGTCGGCCTTGATGAGCTCGGCCAGCCGCGTCGCCTCCTCGGCGAGCATGGGGGCGGAGCCGTGCTCCAGCGCGACCGCGCGCAGCACGGTGCCCGCATCCAGGTCGACCAGCACGTCGTAGGTCGTCGCGTCGTCCCGGTCCAGCACCAGCGCACGCGCCTGGCGGCTGACCGCACTCCCCTCACGGACCGCGGCCTTGTCCGGCTCCTGGGTGAACACGGCGCCGAAACCGGGTCGGCTTCCGCCGATCCCCGCGGTGCGGATGATCGACGAGGCACGGCGGATCTCGTCCGCGGTGAGGGCGTCGAAGGCGGCAGAGTGCATGGGATGTCCTTCCGTCTGTGCCGCCAATCTGCCACCCGGGCCGGGCCCGGCCCCAGCCGCGTTCCAATCTGTGGACCCGCGGGCGGAAGGGCTCACACGTCCGTCTGCGGACGGGCGAGCATCTGCAGCACCTCGCGGAGACGGGCCATCGCCGCCTCCGTGCGCTCCGCCGACCCGTAGACGGCGTGCTGGAGGATCAGACCGTCGATCGCCGCGAGGACCAGGGCGGCGACGGAGCCGTCGGGATCCTCGATCCCGACGTTCGTCAGCGTTCCGCCCACCTGCTCCAGGTAGAAGTCGTAGATCGCCCGGACCCGCTCCACCGGGACCGCGCCGCGGACGGCACGCAGCAGGTAGTCGTACTGCAGGAGACCGCGGTTGCCCTCGCCGGCGATCGTCTCCACGAAATCCGACAGGAAGGTGTCCACGTCGGCGGCGAGCACCTCGGACTCCGCCACGTCCAGGCGCGCCGCCCGCTCCAGCGCCTGCGCGATCATCTCGTCGCCGGAGCCGAAGTAGAACCGCACCAGGCTGTGCGAGAGTCCTGCCTCGGCCCCCACCGAGCGCCAGGTGACCTTGTCCATCCCCTGGCTCGAGGCGATGCGGATCACGGCGTCCAGGAGCCTCTCGCGCGTCTCCGCGGAGCCCTCCGCTCCCCGCCCGCCCCGCTCCGGATCGGTCTGATCGCCCATGCGCCCTCGCTTCGTCGGTGGAACCGGGGCATCCGTCGCGGCCGGCCTCCTCCATGTTGCCGGATGTCAGCGTCCCGCCGCGGGGCGCCCGTTCCATTGACCGGGACGGCGCAGCGCCGGAGGGCGCGCCGCGGGAGGATGATCGATGCGGCACCGACCGCCTCCGCCGTCACGGAATGAGGGACACCATGACCACCGGCTATGTCTGGCACACCCTGTACGGCTGGATCGACCCGGGCAACGGCTCGATCCTGCCCGCCGACATCTCCACCCGGCTGCAGCCGCTGCCGCAGCACCCCGCCCACCCCGACACCAAACGGCGCCTGCACGAGCTCATCGTCGCCAGCGGCACCGTCGACGCGCTCGTGCCGATCCCGGCCCGGGAGGCGACGGTCGAGGAGCTCGAGCGCGTCCATCTCCCCGCGCACGTGGCCCGCATCCGGGAGGGGAGCGACAGTCTGCTCGGAGGCCAGGCCGGAGACGGCACGACGCTCTTCGGCAAGGGCTCGTACGAGGTCGGCGCCCTCGCGGCCGGCGGGGTGATGGAGCTCGTCCGCGCGGTCGTCGAGGGACGCGTCGACAACGGCTACGCCCTCGTGCACCCCGCGGGCCACCACGCCACCCGGGCCAGCGGGATGGGACTGTGCCTGTTCAACAACGTCGCGGCGGCCGCGGCCTACGCCCGCGAGACGCTGGGCCTGGAGCGGGTCGCGATCGTGGACTGGGACGTGCACCACGGCAACGGCACGCAGGACATCTTCTACGACGACCCGAGCGTGCTCACCATCTCGCTCCATCAGGAGCGCTGGTACCCGTCCGACAGCGGTTTCCGCGAGGAGCAGGGCACGGGGGCGGGCACGGGAGCCTGCATCAACATCCCGCTGCCCGCCGGCTCGGGCGATCCGGTGTACCTGCGGGCGATCTCCGACGTCGTGATCCCGGCGCTGGAGCGCTTCTCCCCCGACCTCATCCTCGTCGCCTGCG
>JBEBWQ010000179.1:0-5099 GCA_040392075.1 Microbacterium sp. | reverse complement strand
CCTCCTTGGCCTGGATCGGCCCGTGCACGGAGGTGTGCGCGTAGTAGAGGAAGAACGGCCGGTCCTGATCGGACGCGCGCAGCTGGTCGATCATCGACAGGGCCTCGTCGGTCAGCTGATCGGTGAGGAAGTAACCCTCGGGGAACTCCGGGATGTCCACGACGGAGTTGTCCCGGACCAGCCGGTGCGGGTGATACAGCGAGGTGAAGCCGTCCATGCTGCCGAAGTAGCGGTCGAACCCGCGCTGCAGGGGCCAGGACGACTTCTCCGCGCCGTCGTGCATCCGCGACTCCACGGTCAGATGCCATTTCCCGACCATGAAGGTGGCGTAGCCGGCCGCCCGCAGCGACTCGGCGAGCGTGGGGGCGTCGGCGGGCAGCTCCCCGGCGAAGCCCGGGTAGCCGGGATCGGTGTGCGCCACGAAGCCGAAGCCGGCGCGGTGCGGGTTCAGCCCGGTCAGGAGAGCGGCGCGTGCGGGCGAGCACATCGGCGCGGTGCGGTAGTTGGTGAAGACCCAGCCCTGATCGGCGAGCGCGTCGACGTACGGGGTCTCGATCTCGCTGCCGAAGGGGCCGAGGTCGCTGAAGCCGAGGTCGTCGATGAGCATGACCACGACGTTCGGAGCCCCCACGGGCGCCGAGGGATGCGGACGCCACCAGGGCTCGGCGTCGGAGACGAACTCGGCCGCCCGCCCGCCGAACCCCTCGTACCCCCGGGCGCGCGCGGGCAGGCTCGGATGCCCGGGCACGCCCGGATGCTCGGGCAGACTCACTTGGCCCTCCGGATCAGCTCGAGGATCTCGGTGCGCCAGGCGGAGAACTCCGGGAGGGCGCGGGTGGTGAGCTGATCGCGCGGGCCGTCGAAGTCCACGTCGATGATGCGGGTGACCCGGGCCGGCCTCTCCCCCAACACCACCACCCGATCCGAGAGATACACCGCCTCATCGATATCGTGCGTGACCACCACGATCGTCATCCCGAACTCCTCACGGATCTTCAGACACAGATCCTCCAGCTCAAACCGAGTCTGCGCATCCACCGAGGCAAACGGCTCATCCATCACCAACACCTCCGGCCGATACGCAATCGCCCGAGCAATCGCCACCCGCTGCTGCATCCCCCCCGACAACTGCCACGGATACTTCGACTCCGCACCCGCCAAACCCACCGCGGCCAGCGCCGAGGAGACGCGCTCGTCGCGCTCGGTCCGCGGGAGGCGCAGGTGCCGCAGCGGGAGGGTCACGTTCTTCTGCACGGTGAGCCAGGGCATGAGCGAGCGGGTGTACTCCTGGAACACCAGCGCCATCTCCGGAGGAGGCCCGTCGATCAGGCGCCCGTCGATGTAGGCCGCGCCCGCGCTGATGCTCTGCAGGCCGGTCAGGCACTTCAGCAGCGTGGTCTTGCCGATGCCCGAGGGACCGACGACGCAGACGATCTCGGCGGCCTGCACGTCGAAGGTGAGGTCGGCGATCACCGGGACCTCGCCCTTCCGGGTGTCGTAGCTCTTGGCCAGGCCCACCACGCTGAGGCGCGCGGGGGCGGCGGTGTCGATCGTCATGCGTTCTTCTCCTGCTCCTGGGAGGCGATGTACCAGCGCAGCACCCTGCGCCGGAAGAGGGTGAACAGCGCCGTGGCGAGATAGCCGATGACGCCCAGCAGCAGGATCCCCGCCCACATGTCGGCGATGCGGAAGGACTGCTGCGCGAGGAGGGTCGCCGCGCCCAGCCCCGTCGAGGAGCCGAGCATCTCGCTGGCGATCATCACCACGAAGGCGGTGATGAGGCTGACCTGCATCCCGGCGAGGATGCGCGGGCCGGCGGCCGGCAGCACCACGCGGAACAGGCGCTCGGCGGGCCGCAGCCGGTAGATCCGGGTCACCATGCCCATCGTCGGGTCGGCGCCGCGGATGCCGTCGATCGTGGAGATGAGCACCGGGAAGACCGCGGCGATGGTGATGGAGAGGATCCTGGTCTCGTTGCCGAAGCCGATGAGGGCGACGAAGATCGGCACCAGCGCCACCGGCGGGATGGCCCGGAAGAAGTGGATGGTCGGCTCCAGGAACCAGGACAGCGGACGCAGGAGGCCCAGCGCCGAGCCCAGCAGCACCCCGATGACGCAGGCGATCGCGAAGGACAGCACGAGGTTGCCGACGGAGGAGCCCACGTCGATCCAGAACTTCGGGGTGCCGGAGAGGGCGACCAGACGTTCGAGGATCTGCTGCAGCGGGGGGAAGAAGGTGTTGGTGGACCCCGCCGAGGCGAGCCACCAGACGGCCACGAGGACGATCGGGACCGCGATCTCCGTGCCCAGGAGCACGCCGCGGGGCAGACCGCTGCGACGCTGACGCCGGGCAGTGCGGGTGCGGGCCGGGATGGTCGAGGTGAGGGTCATCTCAGCGCGCCTCCTTCCGGTACTGCGGGTGCCAGTGCAGGAGCTTCCGCTCGCCCCACTGGCTGAGTCCCTGCACGATGAGGCCGAGGACGCCGAGGATCAGCACGTTGGCGAAGAGCGCCTCGCGGTTGCCGCCGATCTGGGCCAGCAGCAGGCTCTGACCGAGACCGGGGCCGCCGCCGAGGAGGCCGGCCACGACGGCGACGATGAGCGCCGTGGGCGCGCTCACCCGGATCGCTGTCCCGATGTAGGGCAGCGCGCTGGGCAGGACGATGCGCGTGAGGATCTCGCCGCGCCCCATGCCGTAGGAGCGGCCGGGGGCCCGGGCCACCGGGTCGGTGTCGAACACCCCGGCCGCCGCCTGCACGACGATCGTGACGAAGCAGCCGAAGAAGACCAGGAACACGCCCATGTTCGCGGTGGGCCCCAGGACCAGGACCACCACGGGGAGGACGACGATCGGCGGGATGGGCTTGAGGAACTCCAGCGGCACCCGCGTGGCGTGCATCGCCAGCGGCGAGGCGCCGATGCCGACGCCGAAGACGACGCCGGACACGACCGCCAGGGCGAGTCCGCCGAGCGCCATCGCGAGGGTGACGCCGACCGCCTGCCAGAGCGCGGGGGTGCCGAGCAGCCCGAGCGCCGTGCCGATGGCCGCGCTGGCGGGCGGCAGGGCGATCCCAGCCCCGCCCGGGGCGGTGGCGGCGAACTGCCACACCCCGAGCGAGGCCAGAACGCCCAGGGCACCGATGGCGTACCGCGCGGCGGCGGATCCCGCCCCGCCCGCGGTGCGCCGGTTCCGTGCTCCGGTCATGTCGATCAGCCCTCGAAGATCTTGCCGTCGAGGTCGACCGGCGCCGGAAGGAAGCCGAGGGTGACCAGCTTCTGGTTGATGCGGTCGAGGTCAGCGCGGCGCAGCTCGGTCGGCCAGTAGGGGATCTTCACGTCGGCGACGGAGAGCGTGGAGCCGCTGAACTCCAGACCGGCCTGTGCGGCGGTCTCGGGGTTGTCGTTGGCGAACTCGTTGGAGCGCACGATGGCGCGGACGAAGCCGGCGATCTCGTCGGACTTGGACTCGGCGGTCGCGGTGCCGGTGACCCAGAGGCCGACCGCGCCCTCCTCGAACAGCCCCACGGCGGCGGATGCGATGAGCACCGCGCCGACCTCTTCGGCCTCCGCGGTGAAGGGGGTGACCACGCTCGCGGCGTCGACCGTCCCGCTCTGCAGAGCGGCCACGGCGGAGGCGAAGTCCAGGACCACCCAGTTCACCGAGGTCGGGTCGACCCCGGCGCGGGAGAGCTCGTCGGAGATGGCGACCTCGAACATCGCCTGACGGGCGGGGACCGCCACCGTGCGGCCGGCCAGCTGCGACACGTCGGTGATGCCGCTGGCGGCGCTGGCGTAGAGGCCGGAGTCGTCGTGCACGGAGGGATCGGCGTCCTTCGACGCGCCGTCGACGTATCCGTCGGCGGCGGCGATGATGGTCAGCGGCACCCCGCCGGCCAGGGCGTTCATCACGGGGACGCTGGGCGCGAAGGCGACGTCCACCTGCCCGCTCTGCACGGCGGCGAGGCCGGCGGCGGGGTTGGCCACGATCGAGGGCTCGATCTCCAGGCCCTCCTCGGCGAAGAACCCCTCGGCCATGCCGGTGAGGAGGGAGCCGTCGGAGACCACGCCGGTCGCCGCGACCTTGAGGGTCTGGAGCGCGACGGCGCCGCCCGGCTCCTCGCTGCCGGAGGGCGCCGGCTCGCTCTGCGGGGAGGTGCAGGCCGCGAGGGCGAGCACTCCCGCCGCCAGTGCAGCCACGGCGGCGACGCCGCGGCGAATCCGAATCTGCGTCATGATGTCTCGTCTTCCCGAGCGGCCCTGCCCGGCCTCCTGGTTCGTGCCGGAGGGGGAGCGGCAGGGCGACTCCGTTGTCGTCGGTATCGGGTGACTCTTTTAGTCACCACGTGGAGACTAATAGTATGTCTGGAAGGAGTCAATGACAATCACGGTCCGATAACGACTGACGCCGACGCAGAATCTTTGCTCCGGCGACGTCATCGGTCCGGGGTGCGGCGGCTCCCTAAGATCGAGCTGAGAGGAGGAGCCGATGCCCAAGATCGTGGACCACCAGGAGCGCCGCGAGCACATCGCCGAGGCGGCGACCGCAGTGATCATGCGCTGCGGCTTCACGGGTCTGACGATGCGGGAGGTCGCCGCGGAGGCCGGCTACGCGCACGGCGCCATCGCCCGCTACTTCCCCGACAAGCAGAAGCTGCTCACCGCCGCCTTCCTGCGCCTCACCGTGGCGGCCAACGAGCGCATCACCGACGGGGTGCGGGACCTCCGGGGATTCGCCGCCCTGCACCGGCTGTGCAGCGAGATCCTCCCCTTCGGCGAGGTGGGCGGCGCCTCGACCCGCGTCCTCCTGGCGTTCTGGGACCATGCCTCGGAGGACCCGGAAATCCGCGACATCAGCAGGGAGAACAACCTGCGCTGGCGCGAGCTCATGCGCCGCTTCCTCATCGAGGCCCGCGAGGACGACGAGCTCTCCCCCCGGATCGACATCGCCGTCGCGATCGACCGGATCGCCGCGCACAACGCGGGCTGGCAGGTGACCGCGGCTCTCATGCCGGACGTCGCCACCGTCGAGCGGATCTCGGCGAGCCTGAACGCCCTCATCGACGGGTTCCGGCGCGACGATGCCTGATCCCCTGCGCCCGC